>JBFYTD010000081.1:0-7678 GCA_041300885.1 Anaerolineae bacterium
TGTTCGGCGAGCGGATCTACATCGTGCTCAGCCTGCTGGCCAAGACCACGCTGGCCTGGCTGATCTTCGCCGGCACCCTGGCGCCAGTGTGAGTCTTGCCTGGCGTGCAGGACTAGCCTGAACCTGGAGAATGGAGAGCGGCAAGCCGCCGCCGCTCACCATTCTCCTCATCTCTGCGCAGTCGATCCCACACGGGGGTCAACAAGAGCTTTGATCGAATCCACGGGCTTGTCTCGCGCTCTGCGGCTGCCAGCCCGACGCGCGGGATGGCCAGTGGGTTCGTGGCCGGGCCGAAGTAGCCGCTGTCGGTGGCGAAGGCCAGCTCGACGCCGGCCGCCCGCAGCATGGCCTGCTCGCGCGGGCCATAGTCCAGCCCGGCTGCGCCATTCGGATACGCGAAGCAGCGCACCGGCCGGCCCAGCAAGGCCGCCAACTGTTCCACGGAGCCGGCAATCTGCCGCCGGGCTTCGGCGTCGCTTTCGTTCTGCAACACGGGATGGGTCAGGGAGTGGGCGCCAATGGCGACCAAGGGATGGCAGTCCAGCGCAACCGCCTCCTCCAGCGAGATGTTGGCTGGTGGTGCGGACGGCAGGCCATGACCCTGTTCCAACGCGTCGATCACCTCCCACATGCCGGCCCCGGGCAGGGCCTTGAACAACGCAACTATCGAAAACGACGCGATCTGCATTTCATCCCAGCCCATTTGCGCGGTTATCTGGCGGCGGATGATGTCGTCGGCCACGTGCTGGCGTAGGTGGCTCAGCTCACGAAACCAATAGTTGCGCTGCCCTGCCAGCACGTCCGGCGCCACGAACAGCGTTGCAGGCACGCCCAGCGTCTCCAGCACCGGCAGCGCCACCTCCACGAAGCTGCGGTCGCCATCGTCGAAGGTCACATGGCAAGCGCCATTGAAGTCCTGGTCTCCGCGGAAGTAGCCGTGCAGGTCATCGACCGCCACGAAACGATACAGCCGGCCGACCGTCTCCAGCGCGCTGTGAAACCAGGCAGCCGACGGTGTACGGTGAAAATGCAGCACCAGGTTGGTGGAGGTGAAGTGGGAGAGGGGATGGAAGGGCACGGGAATGCTCGAGCTATCGGTTCTAGCGCAGTTGGGCGTAACCCGTAACACGTAACTCGTAACCCGGAACTCGGAAAGTTGTGAGTTGTGTCCGAATTTCTGGGTTACGTGTTACGCATTACGTGTTACGAGTTGCGTTCTCGGTTCGCCCTATGCGCAGCCGAAAAACCACCGCCGCCGCAGTAACCACCGCCCAGGCCACGCCGCCGAGGGCGATGGTCAGCTCGCGGCTGGGCAGGGGGAAGCGGGCGTACCAGTAGTGCAGCGTCGAGACGAAGGTGGCCGCGGCGATGATGGCCAACATGGCCCGGTGCGGCCAGATGTTCTCCTGGATCACCAGCGCCAGCAGCCAGTAGAAGGCCACAAAGGCCGGGGCCATCAGCCGTTCGTTGGCCGAACCCAGCAGGCTACTGATGAAGGTGAGCAGGATCAGCGCGACCATGAACAGGTTGCCGCGCGCCCAGCGCAGCGTCGTGCCCAGAAAGATCAACGGCAGGAAGCTGAGCGGCTTGAGCGAGTTGGCGAACTGGCGCACCCAGAACTCCGGCTCGACGATCTTGGGAGCGAAGCGCGCGAAGGCTTGCAGCGGCTCCAGGCTGCCTACCACATCGGCTCGCAGCAGAATGCGCAGCAGCACCGTCGCGAGGAGCGCTGGCAGCGCGGCCAAGAGCAGCTTGCCCAGGTCGCTGCGCAGCAGCTTGCGCTCCCACAGAAAGACGAAAGCGGTCGGCACGGCCAGCACCCAGGTCTCCCGGCTCAGCGCGCCCAGCAGCAAGGCCAGCCCGAACAGCCCCCAACGCCGCGCCATCAGCGTCCATAACGCGAGCAGCAGGAACAGCATGGCCAGCGAGTCGTTGGTGTGGAAGGTCAGCCAGGCGGTCAGCCCGAACAGGTGGGTGTTCATGGTGAACAGCGCCGTGCTGAAGGCCGCCACCGGGCGGGAGATGCCCGCGTAACACAAAAAAAGGTAGAGCAACACCACCACGGCCAGCAACGCCGCGTAATTGACCACGAAGAAGCCGGTGATATAACTTTCGCCAAATAGCAGACCCACGGTGTAGGTGCCCAGCACGCGGTAACGGAAAGGCGCGGCCGCCACCTCGGACAGACCCGGCGCGGCCTCAGCCATCGTGCGGTAGTGCCAGCCGTCCCAGCGGTCGGCCGGCGGCACGTACCAGTTCACGTTGCCCCACAGCAAGAACATGGCCGCGGTCACGGCCAGCAGCGGCAGCAGATAGCGGGCGTGATCACGCCATAGCGTCCGAATTCTCTCAGCCCAAGTCATCGCTTTTCATCCATCCTACGCTGGCATCAGGCACGTGAGAACCTTGGGGAGTGTTCCCGCAATCCCGATAATCTCGCCGCACCGCCGCCTGCTTCATGCCTGTCCGCTACCTACAGCCGGTAGCCCCTTGCTGGCCGTCACCACAAAGTGCCGCCCGCTGATGGCGACGATGTTTTCAAAGCCAGCGCGCTGCAGGGCGCAGCTGATCGCGGCGTTGGTCTGGAATGACTCGTAGTGGCCGCCCTGCAGCGAAGGAGCCAGCCGGCCGGTAGCGTGGAACAGAGCGCCGTTGGCCAGCACATAGGAGCGATAGGCTGCGCGCTTCCACTGGCCGCTACGCAGGCTCTCACGCAGATCACGTATGGTCTTGTCCAGCGAATGCAGTACCAGCCATAGGTCGCCGCCCGGCGCGGTCACCCGGCCGATCTCCCGGACCGCGGCCGGCACGTAGGTAAGCGGCAGGGTGACGCGCGACAGCACCAGGTCGAAGCAAGCGTCGGGAAAGGGCAGATGCTCGGCCTGGCCCGCAATGAAACCCACGCGCCCAGTCAGCTCGCGACCCAGCAGCAGCGCCTCAAAATCTACATCCAGGCCGGCCGCCTGCACGTCGGGCGCTAAGTCGCTGGCGATGAAGGTCTGACCTGCGCCGCAGCCGATATCCAGAATGCGCCGGTGGCGCGGCAGAATCACGGGCATGACGTGGCGCGGGTCGCCCGGTGACTGCGCAATCTCTAGCTCTCGTAGGTGATATTCTCTTGAACTCATGTCAACTCACAGTGATCTGCGAGCCATCGACGGTCTTCTCTACCTCGATGCGGGCGGGGAAGAGGTCCTTCAGCTCGTCGATGTGAGTGATGACCAGGATGCGCTCGAAGTCATGCTGGATCGAAGTGATAGCTTGAACCAGCCGCTCACGGCCCTGCGCATCCTGGGTGCCGAAGCCCTCGTCGACGATCAAGGTCTGCAAGGCCGCGCCGGCGCGGCGAGCCAGCAGCTTGCTCAACGCAATGCGGATGGCAAAATTGGCGCGGAAGGCCTCGCCGCCAGAGAAGAGGCTGTAGTCGCGGCTGCCCAGTTCGTCGCTGAGAATGATATCCAGCGTCTCGCGCACCTCCTGAGTGGTCTTGGTCTCGCGCTGCGTCTCCATGCGCACGGACATGCGGCCATCGGTCATGCGGGTCAACAATTGGTTGGCCTCGCTCTCGATCTCAGGGATGGCGGCCTCGATGATCATCGCCTGCAAGCCCTTCTTGCTGAAGGCGGCTTGCAGCTCCTCGAAGGTCGCCTGGCGCTCCAGCACGCTTTGCAGTTCCAGCCCCAGTTGCTGGCGGCGGATGGCCTGCGCGCGGCACGCTTCCAGCTTCTGGCGGGCTGCGCCAACCCGCTGGCGCGCGTCGTTGGCGCTGCGTTCCAGCCGCTCCACCTCCATCGCTTGTTGGCTCAACTCGCGTTCCACCTGAGGCAGCCGGGCCAGGGCCGCGGCCAGTTCGTCGCGGCGCAGTGCATCGGCCGCCAGCCCGTCGCTCAGCAGTTGGCGCGTCGCGTCGGCCTGCTGGATGCGGACGTGCAAGTCGTCGCTGCGGCTGGCGGCCAGTTGCAGTTGGCTGTGGCGCTCGGCATAGGGTTCCAGCGTCAGCGCCGCGTCGCGCACTGCCTCGTGAGCGGCCGCGTCGTAGCCCAGCGCCGCCAACCGGTCGATGACCGCCGTCAGCGCGGCCTGCGCTTCGATCGCATAGTCGCCCGCGCGCAACTGGCTGGCGACCTGGTCAAGCTGGCCCTGGACCTGATCCAGGTCGGCGCGGGCCTGCGCTGCCTGGCTGAGACTCTGCTCGGTCTGGGCCTCGCTGCGCTGCCAGCGCGCCCGCTGCTTCAATTCCCGCTCAAGCGCAGCCAGCTCGGCCTCGGCTGCCTGGCCTTGCTCGCTGATCTGGGCCATGCGGGCCTGGTTGGCGCGGTAGAGATCGCCGCGCGCCTTGCCCTGCTCCGCATAGCCGTCCAGCACTCGCTGGCGCTCTTCGTCGCCCAGCGGCTGGCCGCAGACGGGGCAGCCCGCGTCGGCGCCTTGCAGCAGGGCGATCTTCTCTTGCAGGTCGTCCATCTCCGCCCGCAACCCCTGGTTGTGGACTTGCAGCCTGGCGATCTCCTCTTTCAGTCCCTGGATCAGCGGGCGCAGTTCGGCCTGGCGGCTGTCCAGCTCGGCCAGCCGGGCCAGCTCGGCCTGGGCCTGGGCCAGTTGCGTCTCCAGCGTTTCGACCTGAGCAGCACTCTCCTGTAACTGCGCCAGGCGCTCGGCCTGCGAGCGCTGCTGCAACTCCAGCTCGTAACGAACCTGGTTGACCTGGCCTTCCAGCGCGCTGCGCTGAGCCTGCAAGCCAGCCTGTTGGCTGAGTTGGCGATTCATGGCCTGGTCAGCCTGACGCGTCTCGTGCAGCCGGCGGAAGCCATCGTCGATCTCAGCCCGCTGGGCCAGCAGCGCCTGATCGGCGGCCAGGCGGCTCTGGTCGCGCTGCAACTGCGCTTCGACCTCCGCCAGTTGCCGCTCGGCCTGCTTCAGCCGGCCTAGCAGGTCGTCCAGCATGCGCCGCTGGGCCAGCAGATCCTGGCGTTCGGCCCGCAAGCTCTGCTGCACTTGCTCAGCCGCTTGCAGATGCTCGTTCTGCTCTGTGAGCAGGCCCTGGGCATGCTCCAGTTCTTGCTGATGGCTGGGCTCCAACGCCAATTCCGCGTCGATGCTCTCCAACTGAGCGCCCAAACGCGTCGCCTCCTGCTTCTCCTGGCGGGCGCGGTCTTTGGCCAGGTTCTCGTAGTCGTCGTAGATGCCCAGCCCCAGGATGTCGGCCAGGATCTGCTTGCGCTGGTTGGCGGGCTTGACGGTGAATTCGTCGGCCCGGCCCTGCACCAGAAAGGCCGAGTTGATGAAGGTCTCGTACTCCATGCGCAGCAAGCGGACGATGGCCTGCTCGGTGTCGCGCAGCGTGGGTTCGGTGATAGCGCGCCATTCCCCGCTGTCCTGCCAGATTTGCAGCTGCAAGTCGCTCTTGCCGCTGCGCCCTTTGCGCTCCCGGCTGCGCAGGACGCGGTAGCGGTTGGGAGCGAGGGCGAACTCGAAATCGACCGACATGTCGCTCTGGCCCAGGTGGATCAGCTCGTCGGCCTGGTTGGAGCGCGCCTTGCCCCACAGCGCCCAGGTGATGGCGTCGAGGATGGCCGACTTGCCGTGGCCGTTGTTGCCCGAGAGGCAGGCCAGATGCATGCCGCTGAAGTCCAGCGGCGCTGGGTCTCGGTAGCACATGAAGTTGTGCAGGGTGAGCTTGAGTGGGATCATAAGATGCTAGCCGTCAGGCGCTGCTCGATTTCTTCGGCGACGGTCATCACGCGGATGGCCTCTTTGCTGCCCACGCGGGGTTGCCGCCCATCGCGCACACAGGCCAGGAAATGCTGAAGCTCGGCGTAAAGCGGCTCGATCTGCGGCACGTAGACCTGCTCGATCAGCCCCTCCTGGCGGTAGAGCACCTCGCCGCGCTGGGCAAAATAGTCGGCTGACGACTGGCGATGGACCATCACCGTGCGGGTCAGGAAATCGGCCACCACGAAGGCCTCGGCGCAGGTGACAGCCATCTGGCGCACCTTGTGTTGCGTGACCTTGCTGGCCGAGAGGCTGGCGACCTGGCCGGTGTCGAAGGTCAGCAAGGCCATGGCGTGGTCGGGCTGGAGCGAGCGGATGCGGCTCCCGGTGGCGCTGACGCTGCGCAGCGGGGCCGGGATCAGGTTCAGGATCAGGTCCAGATCATGCACCATCAGGTCGTAGACCACGCTGACGTCGGCGGCGCGGGTGGCAAAGGGGCTGAGGCGGCGGGCTTCGACGGCCAGAATCTGCAGGTCGGTCAGGACGTTGGCCAGCTCGACAAAGGTGGGGTTGAAGCGCTCCACGTGGCCGATTTGCAATACCAGGCGCGCCTGCCCGGCCAGCGCGGCCAGCTCATAGCCCTGCTGCACCGATGCGGCCAGCGGCTTCTCCATCATCACGTGAACACCGCGCGCCAGGCAGGCCAGCCCGATCTCATGGTGCAGCGTCGTCGGCGCAGCCACGCTGACCGCGTCAACCTTGTCCAGCAGCGTGCGATAGTCGGCGTAGGCTGTTACTTCGTAGCGATCGGCTATTTCCTGCGCCCGGCCGGCATGAATATCCGCGATGCCGGCCAGTTGGCTGCCGGGCAGCGTGGCATAGATGCGGGCGTGGTGCTGGCCGATGTTGCCGACGCCAATCACACCGGTGCGAATCTGGTGGTTCAAACGGTTGCTCCTTCAGACGCTTCAAAACGCTTAAAGCTCGGGCTGATGCAAGGGTGGCACGGTGGCTGCGCACAGACCGGCCACAGCCGGGTCAGGCA
Organism: Anaerolineae bacterium; assembly: GCA_041300885.1. GTDB lineage: Bacteria > Chloroflexota > Anaerolineae > JAAEKA01 > JAAEKA01 > JAAEKA01. The sequence continues at coordinate 6,755 of JBFYTD010000081.1, forward strand.
CGGTGGCTGCGCACAGACCGGCCACAGCCAGGTCACTCAGTCAGGTCGAACTCACGACTGCAGGCGGCGCAGCGGCCGCGCAGTCCAGTCGGGGACTGCTCGGTAGCGAGCCGGGCGCCACAGCTACAGACGTAGCCGGCCAGCCGGGCTGGCGCGCCGATGGCCAGGCCGTGCGCCGGCACGTCGCGGGTGACGATCGCGCCGGCGGCGGTCATGGCAAAACGGCCGATGGCGACGCCGGGAAGGACGACGCAGCCCGCGCCGATGGACGCGCCGTAGCCGACCTGGATCGGCCCAACCTGCCAGTCGTCGGCTGCTTTAAGAGAGCCGTCGGGGTTGATCGCGCGCGGCTGGCGGTCGTTGGTCAGGATGGCGCCGGGGCCGACAAAGACCCCCTCCTCCAGCGTTGCGCCGTGGTAGATGAAGGCGCCGTTCTGTAGCTTGCAGTTGTCGCCGATAGACACGTCAAAATCGACGTAGACCCCCTTGCCCACGATGCAGTTGCGGCCAATGTTGGCGCCCTCGCGCACCTGCGCCTGATGCCAGATTTGTGCGCCGTCAGCGATCTGCGCGCGGGGAGAGACATCAGCGGTGGGATGGATCCGGATCATAAGACTCCTCGCTAGCGGCCCTGCCGGACCGGACTGAAACGACAGGCCCAAGTTTACCATCATTGCCCCGCTCTGGCTATTCCAGACACAGAATGCAAACTGCCGCCTCGTCGGGTGGCGAGGCGGCAGTCTGGCAGGTCATGGAAAGTATGTTGCGCCGGCGTTACGGCTGTCTGTACACACCTGGCACAAACTGATAGTTGTATGGCTGGTGGCCGAAGTCCATGATTATTGGGATGCCCGCTTCCACGAACACGTTCACGTCATTGTACTGGGCAGGGGCAAAGCCCGGCGGCGCGGTCTCCACCACGCG
>JBFYTD010000571.1:0-2663 GCA_041300885.1 Anaerolineae bacterium
AAGCACCCTGTTACCTTGTCACCCTGTCACCCTGTCACTCCTCCTGCCGCAGAATATGCGTCAACACCGTCGCGCCCGTGCCGCCGATGTTCTGCGCCATGGCGGTGCGGGCGTTGGGGACCTGATTGGGGCCGGCCTGGCCGGTCAGTTGCAGGTAGAGCTCGGCTAGCTGGTAGACGCCGGTGGCGCCCACGGGATGGCCGCGTGCCTTGAGGCCGCCCATGGTTGAGATGGGAATCTTGCCGTGCAGGCCGATCTCGCCGCTCACCCCCAGCCACAGCCCTTCGCCGGGCCGGGCAAAGCCGGCGCCCTCTAGCGACAGCACCGACATGATGGTGTAGGCGTCGTGCAGCTCGAAGATGTCTACGTCCTGGGGGCCGATCTCGGCCTGGGCGTAGGCGCGGCGGCTGGAGAACATGACGCCGTCCAACACCAGCCGCTCGCGGCGGTCGGCGATGCCCACGCTGTCGGTAGCGCTGGCCGAGGCGATCACCCGCACGGCCGGCCGGCCAGCCGCGGCCTTGCCGACCACATCCCCTGCCGCCAGCACCAGCGCAGCCGAGCCGTTGCAGATGGGCGAGGCGTCGTAGAGCCGCACCGGGTCGTGGATCATCTTGGACTGCTCGTAGGTTTGAGCGTCGAGTTCTTTGTGGAAGAGGGCGTTGGGGTTGAGGAGCGCATTCTTGTGTGCGTTGATGGCAAAGGGAGCGAAGAGCGAGCGGTTGACCCGGTAGCGTTGGATGTACTCCTGCATCAGCACGGCGTTCAAACTGACGAAGTTGTGGCCCTTGGAGCCTTCTGTGTCCCAGTCGCTGGCTGTGGCCAGGGCCCGGGTCGTTTGGTAGCGGTCGGTGTGGGTCATTTTCTCGACGCCGGCCACCACCACCACGTCGTGCAGGCCGCTGGCGACGGCCATCACGCCCCAACGCGCGGCCGCGGCGCCGGAACTGCACGCCGCTTCGGCCGTGGCCGCCTCGATGCCGCGCAGCCCGGCCGCGTCGGCCACTAACGCGCCCAGGTGCTGCTGCTGACTGAGCATACCCGACAGCATGTTGCCCAGATACAAAGCTCCCACCCGCTCGACGCCCGCGTCGGCAATGGCCTCACGGACCGCGGCTGCCGCCAACTGGCGGATCGACAGGTCGGTTTCCTTGTTGACCGGGGTTTGTCCAACGCCAAGGATGTAAATGGGACGCATCGTTGCGCTCCTGTGGCAGAGTTGCAAGTGGCAAGTTGCAGATGGCACGTTGCACGTTGCAAGTGCTTTCGTTAATTCCTCTGAGTTTCCACGAGGTTCCTCTGCGCAGTATACGTCACGTGACGCACTGTGTCAAAGCCATTCTGCAAACTTGCCAAATGCAGCGCTTTATGACACAATGCGTCATGCAAAAACGCTTCAACCTCTTGACTGATCACAAGGGCCGCTAGCGCCATGTATCGAAACCGAAGGGCCATGAAGACACCCGCCCATCTGCACCTCCGCCGTGTTCCGGTTGACCCCGGCGCCCGGCTTGGCCTTGCGCTGTGTATGCGTGGCTATCCCTCCGGCAGCCCCCCTTTTCTCTGCTTTCCCTCTTCTGACAACCTATTACGTGCAAGGAGGCATGAACCATGACTGAACTGAAGGAACTATACCCTGTCGGCGAACAGCCGCCGCTGGGCTATGTGCCGCCCAAGATGTACGCCTGGCTGGTACGGCCGGAGCGCTTCGGCGAACCGATGAAGGCCTGGCAGGAAGAGGTCATCGATATTCCGGAGCCGGCCGACGACGAGGTGCTGGTCTACGTCATGGCAGCCGGCGTCAACTACAACAACGTCTGGGCCGGCCTGGGCATTCCCATCGACGTGATCGGCATCCGCAACAGGGCTGGCGAGCCGGAGCGCTTCCACATCGGCGGCAGCGACGCCAGCGGCATCGTCTACAAGGTCGGCAAGGACGTCACCACCCTCAAAGTCGGCGACGAAGTAGTGATCCACTGCGGCATCTGGAGCCGCGACGATCCCTGGGTCAAGTCGGGCGAGGACCCCATGTACGCCCCCACCTTTCGCATCTGGGGCTACGAGACCAACTGGGGCAGCTTTGCGCAGTTCACCAAGGTGCAGGCGCACCAATGCCTGCCGCGTCCGCAACACCTGACCTGGGAGCAGGGCGCGGCCTACATGCTGGTGGGCGCCACGGCCTACCGCATGCTCTACGGCTGGGCTGAGCACGCGCTGCGCAAGGACGACGTGGTGCTGATCTGGGGCGGCGCTGGCGGCCTGGGATCCATGGCCATCCAGATCGTCAAGGCGGCCGGCGGCAAGGCCATCGCCGTGGTCAGCGAGGACGACAAGTTCGAATACTGCATGAACCTGGGCGCGGTGGGCTGCATCAACCGCAAGAACTTCAACCATTGGGGCATGCTGCCGCACTGGAAGGACACGGTCGGCTACAACGAATGGCTCAAGGGCGCCCGCAGCTTCGGCAAGGCCATCTGGGACATCCTGGGCGAGCGACGCAGTCCCCGCGTCGTCTTCGAGCACCCCGGCGAGACCACCATCCCCACCTCGATTTTCGTCTGCGACACCGGCGGCACGGTGGTGATCTGCGCCGGCACCACCGGCTACAACGCCACCGTGGACCTGCGCTACCTGTGGATGCGCCAGAAGCGGCTGCAAGGCTC
>JBFYTD010000572.1:0-2654 GCA_041300885.1 Anaerolineae bacterium
AGCGCGTCCTGGCATTGCAGCGTCTGCTCCCGGGTGGGAGGGCCGCTGCCCATCAACGCGATGGAGCGCACTCGTTGCGGATAGAGCGCAGCGTAGCGCATGGCCACGATGCCGCCCCAGGAATGGCCGAACAGGTGAACGCGCTCGGCGCCGATAGCCGCGCGCACGGCGTCCAGGTCCTCGGCGTACTTGTCCAACGTGTAGCTGGCAGGAACCGCCGGCGGGCTCGCCGAACGGCCAACGCCGCGCTGATCGTAGGTCACCACGGCCAGGTCAGGCCCGGCCAGTTCCTCCAGGCTCAGCATGTAGTCGCTGGTCATGCCCGGCCCGCCGTGGATCGCGATGAGCACTTTGCCCGCAGTTGGATCGCCGGCCACCCGGACGTGCAGCGCCAGGCCGTTGCTGTCTGCCGTCATCTCCCTTGGGGTGGTCACGGCCGGTCTGGAGCAGGCAGTCAACACCAGCGCCAGAAGCAGCACGAGTTGTGAAACAGTGTAAGGTCTCATCGGACACCACCTCAGAGCCTGAGCTTCCAACAGGCGCGTCACAGGCCACGGCTGTGGGGATACAGCCCCGGCGCAGCTTCGTTCTGCGGCTGTTCCGGCCGCACCCACACCAGGCTGACCACAAACCCCAGCAGCATCGCCGCCGCGCCGCTCCAGAACGGATACGTGGCGTCGACGTCGTAGCTGTAGCCAGCCCAGACCGGACCTACGATGCGGCCCAGGCTGGTGAAGGAGTTGGTGGTCCTTGATCCGCATTGGTCGCCTGGTTAGCACGGAGATCGAGTAGCGTTGCATCAAGGCACCTCTCTGCCATGGTTCTCTTCAACCATGAAATCGCTGTAGATCGCGGTGAAATCCGTCGGGACGCCTTGATAGAACTCACCAGGTGATGGCATGGTTCCCGGCTGCGGCTGGGTCGCCAGAGCGGGGAAGGATGGCAGTCCTGTCTTCTCTTCGACAAGCAGGAAGTGGACCGGCCCTGGATTCGAGAACTCAGTCGATGGCGCGCTGGCAGGCTGCGGCGCGGGAGCGGTGATCAGGACCATGGTGAGCAAGACCGCACCGCCCAGAATGCAAGCGGCCAGCAAAGAGAGGAGGGATTGACGTTTCTGCTTCGTAGCTTGGTATCCTTTATCAAATCTCCGGTCTCGCCTATGGCTTCACCCAGCCAAGTCCTGTATGCCTTATGGCGCGGTTTCGACGATATGCTGGATCGCAGCCTGCAATTGGGCGTCGATCCCGTCCAAGAGTTGGCCACGCTCCAGGGTCACCGGGATGTCTGGGACGACGCCGTGACCTTCCACCACCTGGCCGCCAGGGGTGAGGAGCTGGGCAACGGGAAAGACCAGAATGGCGTTGTTGGGCAGAGGCGCTATGTTCCCCACGGTTGCCCCGCCTGGGCTGCGCTCGCCGACGATCACGGCACGTCCAACAGCCTGCAGCCCGGAGGCGAAGAACTCACTGCCCGAAAAGCTCAAGGCGTCGATCAAGATGACCAGCGGCCCCGAGTAGGCGTCTTTTCCCATCACCACCCATGGCATGGTTCCCGATCGGCTCTCGAACCTGCCAATCAAGACTTGCCCATCCAGGAACTGGGCTGCCATCTCCCCATCGGTTTGGAGCTCTCCGCCGGGGTTGCCGCGCAGATCGACGATGATGCCTGGGGCATCCTGGAACTCGGCGAGCGTGTCGATCAGGTCAGGCATCAAGTCGGGATGAAACGTGTTGAATCGAATGTAGCCAATGCCATTTGCCAGGCGCTGGCTCTCGAACTCCAGATACGAAGGAGGGATGGGAGCACCCTCCAAGGCGCCTATCCGTGGACGAGGCATCCGCTCGACGCAGGATTCTCGCAATACGTCCCCTGCGTCCAGATAGGCTAGATTGACGCAGGTGCCGGGTTCGCCGTAGATCAGGCTGAGCACGTGGAGCGTCAGCAGATCGACGCGTCCCTGTTCGTTGTAGGGCGGCGCCAGGTGCTCCTGCGCATCGGCGATGATCTGCTCCACCGTCGTCCCATCGATGGCTGTGATGGAAAACCCCATGTGCAAGCCGGCCTTCTCAGCCGGCGAGCCAGCGCTGACGCGCGTGATAACCACCTGCTCGCCCAGCAGCCGCACATCGATTCCGATGTCCCCGTCCATCCAAACAACCGGTTCGGCAGCGGGCCATTCCTCTAGCGGCCCTACGGCTGCATGGGAGACGTTCAATTCCCACAGCATCTGGTTGAGAAGGCGGTAGAGCTCGTCGTCATCCTTGGCTGCCCTGACCAGCGGCTCGTAGCGCGCGCGGACGGCTGCCCAGTCCAACCCGCCGAAGTCGAGATCGAAGTAGCTCTCATTAACGGTGCTCCAAACCGTTTCGAGAATCTGTGTGTATTCGACGTTGTGGATGCTCTGGGTGGGCGCCAACGTCGGCGTAGCAGTGGGTCTGGCGGTCGGCGATGGTGTGGCTTCGGCTGCAGGGGTCGCACTGGCTTCCCCACGTGACGTAGCCGTCTGTGCCTGGCGGGCCGAACAGGCGACCATGACCCAGGCCATGAGGATGATCAAGAAAAGGATCGGGAACGGTCTTTGGGTGTTCATAGCTTGGCTCCTGTGCCACTTTCCTAACGCTTCACGCTTTACGCATCACCGTCACCGTGCCTGC
>JBFYTD010000082.1:0-7647 GCA_041300885.1 Anaerolineae bacterium
TAGCACGGGCAAGGACGGCCCTCGCTGGATCGACGTCATGGCTAACAACATCCACTTCGACTTCATCGCCTCGATCTACGACCGCGTCATCGGCCCGCCCGATCCAGACCGCCTGCGCGCAGTGCTCCGTCTCCCGACCTCCGGCTGGCTGTTGGACGCGGGCGGCGGCACGGGTCGGGTCGCGTCGCACCTGCGGCCCTTGGTCGGCCGGCTGGTGATCAGCGACCTGTCCGCGCCGATGCTGGCCCAGGCGCAGGAGAAGGGCATCGCCTGCCCTGTCCAGACCCACGTGGAACGGCTGCCCTTCCCCGACGGCCACTTCGACCGCGTGCTGGCCGTGGACGCGCTGCACCACTTCACCGACCAGCGGCTGGCCGTGGCCGAGTTGGTGCGGGTGCTCAAGCCGGGCGGCCGGCTGGTGATCGAGGAACCGGACATCAACCGCTTCCCGGTCAAGCTGATCGCTCTGGCCGAGAAGCTGGCGCTGATGGGCAGCCACTTCTACTCGCCCCAGCAGATCAGCTATCTGATGGCGGCCAACGGGCTGGACCCGATCATCGAGCACGACGGCGAGTTCACCGCCTGGGTGATCGCGGACAAGCTCTGAGCAACGCCATGCGCACGCGCCGGCCGCTGTTCACCGATCTTGCCGCGCTGATCTTGCTGGCTGCACTGGTGCTCTTCCTGCGCCTGCCCGCCCTGCCCCAGTCGGTCATCGACTGGGATGAGAGCAGTATCTGCTGATGGCGCTCAGCATGCTGCAGGGCCACGCCCCCTACACCGTCATCTGGGACAACAAGCCGCCGGGGCTGTATGTGCTCTTTGTCCTGGCGCAGATCGTCTTCGGCCAAACAGTGCTGGCCATGCGGCTGCTGGCGGTGGTTGCGGTAACGGCTACCACTTTTCTGCTCTGGCTGTATGGCCGCAGCATGTTGGGCAGCCGCGCCATCGGCGCCTTGGCCGCGCTGTTCTACGCCGGCTTCTCCACACAGAACGGCGGCATGGCCAGCAACGCCGAAATCATGTCCGCCCCGTTCACGGTGGCGGCGTTCCTGCTGCTGGGCTGGCGCACGGGCGTGCCTGCTGCCATCCTGCCCGGCCGGCGCCTCAGCTTTCTGGCGATCGGTCTGCTGCTGGGCATTGCCATCCAGATGAAGTCCGTGGCCGGCATGGAACTTCTGGCCGTGCTGGCTCTGCTGGGCCTGACGCCGCTGCTCAGCCGGCGCGCAGGCAGGCCGCTGCAACTGGGCGAAATCGCATTAGCGGCCGGGCTTGTGACGCTGGGCAGTCTGCTGCCGCTGCTGGCGGACGCCAGCTATTTCGCCCTCACCGGCCACTTCGCCGACTACAGCTACTCCAACTTCACCGCCGCCTCGATCTACCTGCGCGCCGCGCCCCCTCTGGCGCCGGCGCCTGTAGCAGCGGCTCTGTTAGCCCAGGCACGCGCAGCGCCGCTGCTCTGGATCGCCGCCCTGGCAGCCCTGCCGCTGGCCTGGACCATCCGCCGCCGCCACCCGCGCGTGGCGCTGGACCTGCTGGTGCTGGGCGTGTGGTTCGCGTTTGCCCTGGTCGCCACCCTGCTGTCGCGGCGCTTCTACCTGCATTACTTCTTGCAGGTGCTGCCGCCGTTGAGCCTGCTGGCCGCCGCCGTCATCATCCAGAGCGTGCGGCTGGACAGCGCCTTTCCGCGGGCGCGCCAGGCGCTGCTGGTTGGGTTGATCGTCACCATTGGCCTGACGCAGCCCATAGCGCGGCCGCTGCGCAACAGCCTGGAAGAGGCGCTGGCCCTGCTGCGCCGCACCCCCCGGGTCGAACTGCTGATCTAAACAGCCGGCTACCTGCGCGAACGCATGGCCCCCGACGACTACCTCTTCGTGGCCGAGGGCGACCCCATCCTCTATTACCTGACCGAGGCGCGCATTCCCACCCGCTACGTCCTGCCGCCGTTGATCAACGACGACCTGGCCCCCATGATCGGCATCGACCCGCTGGCCGAGCTGGAGCGCATCATGGCGCTGCGGCCGCGCTACGTGGTGCTGCCAGAGAACTACCAGCGTGACCCCACATTCCTGGCCCGCCTGCAAGCGCATCTGGCCAAAGACTACGTGCTGTAGCGCTCGATCCAGGGCATCTTGCTCTACCGGCTGGCGTCTTGACCGGTATGGCTGGTTGGGGTATGATGCGTGATGCGTGATGCGTAACGGGTAACCCGTAACCCGGAGCCGGCCACCGCAATTCCGGTTACGGGTTACGAGTTACTCGTTACAGATCCTCCAGCCTGTAGGCGCCTTGCAGGAGCATCTCATGGTCAAGAAAACCGTCGGTTATGTCGATCTGGAGTGGACCTGCCCGCGCTGCGGCAATCGCAACCTGGGCGTCAACAAGAAGTGCAGCAGTTGCGGCGCGGCCCAGCCGCAGGACGTGCAGTTCGACGTCGGCGCGCCCAGTGGCGCACTGATCGAGGACGAGGCCAAGATTCAGCAGGCCAAGAGCGGGCCGGACATCCACTGCCCCTATTGCGGCGCGCGCAACGTGGCCGGCGCTGAGCGCTGCAAGGTCTGCGGCGGCGCGCTGGAGGGTGGCCAGGCGCGCCAGGTGGGCCAGGTGTTGGGCGCGTTGCCCACGGGGTCGGCCGAGCCGGTCAAGTGCCCCACCTGCGGCGCTATGAATGCGGCCTCGGCCACGCGCTGCGAGAGCTGCGGCGCGCTGCTGCCCAGGCCGTCAACGCCAGCGCCGCCGGTCACAGCGAAACCGACCCCGCCGGCCCGCCGGCTGCCCATTGGCCTGATCGCCGTGGTAGGCATCCTGTTGGTGGTGGCCTGCATCGCCATCGCTGTGCTGTCGGGCGGCGGCGACCGCGGCGGCGGAGTCACGCAGCAAGTCGCCGGCCAGGTCAGCGACACCGCATGGAAACGCGCCATTCTGGTGCAGGCGCTGTTGCCGCTGCAGCGGCAGGACTGGGAGCCGGAGATCCCCAGCAGCGCCACGGTCGGCGACTGCCAGGAGCGGCTCTACCAAACCCTGGACGAGCCAGTGCCGGGCAGCGTCGAGGTGTGCGGCACGCCCTATGTGCAAGACACCGGCACCGGCGTGGGCGAGGTGGTGCAGGACTGCCAGTACCAGGTCTTCGAGGACTACTGCGACTACACCACAACGGGCTGGCAAGCCATCGCGCCCATCGTCCTGGCCGGCGAGGGGCTGAACCCAACCTGGCCCAGCCAGCGGCTCAACGATCAGCAGCGCGAGACCGGCCGGGACGAGGAGTACATCGTCACCTTCCAGACCGAAAACGGGCCGGTGCAGTTCAGCGTGCCCAGCCTGGAGCAATTCCAGCAGTTCACGGAGGGCAGCCGTTGGAACCTGGAGCTCGACAGCCGCGGGCGGGTGGTCGGTGTGGAGGCGGCGCCTTAGGGCCATGAAGTACCTGAGGATCCATCCATTGACCAAGGGCCAGTGCCTTCCGAGCCCTTGAACGGAGTGGTGAAATGGACGTTCAACTAACAGAAACAACCTTTGAAGTGCGGGTCCCCTTACCATTGGTTCGGATGGGGTTCGATCAGCACGAAATCCAACGCCACCTGTCGGATTGGCTGGTCCTTTCGCTGTTCACGGAGGGACGTGTCTCGTCCGGCAAAGCCGCGCGTCTGCTCAACATCAGCCGCGCGGAATTCCTGGCCTTGCTTCAGTCACACGGGATTGCCTACGTCAACTATACACCCGATGAACTGGCCGAGGAGTTTGCCGCAGTCGAGGCACTCGATGTCAAGTTCGTCCTGTGATCGTCATTTCCAACCGGAGCACATTTCATGCCTGTTGTTGCCAGATTCTACGGCATCGTGATCAAGATGTACTTCCGGGAACATGGAGTGCCACATTTGCATGCCCTCTACGGTGAGTACAACGCGGTGTTCGATATCCAGACCCTGGAGTTGATCGAGGGCGATTTGCCCGCTCGAGCCATCCGGATGGTGAAGGAATGGGCGGGCGAGTATCAGGTCGAATTGCTCACCATGTGGCAAACCCAGGAGTTCAAGAAACTGCCAGGTCTGGACTAGGAGGTTATCTTGATCACTTATCCCAAAGTCAAGACCGTCCATCCGCTGGACGATTACCGGCTGCACGTCACCTTCGAGAATGGCGTCAGCAAGATCTACGACTGCGCCCCCCTGCTAGACAAACCTGTATTCGCCCCACTGGCGAACCGCTGGCTCTTCCGCGCCGTCAAGGTAGACCAAGGCGGTTACGGCATCAGTTGGAACGATGACATCGACCTGGCCGAGGCTGAGCTGTGGATTCACGGCCAGCCGATGACGATTGCACAACCTGTCGAAGCGTTGGCCTGAGGCGTGTCGTGCGCATAAGACGACGAGAGCGGCCCATCATGAATCGAGCCGGCCAGCCTGGACGACCTGCAGGCCGAGGTGGTAGGCTACGAGGCGATGTTGTAGCAGTCGCTTCAGGAATTGGTCAGCCACGCCAGAAATGATGTGCCGTCCACGAAAACCAGCGCTTGACCTTTTTCGTCCGCAGTGCTAATATCCCCCTGAACGACCCACGTTATTATCTTCCGACAGCCTACAAAATGCGCAAAGCAGGCGCTTATGTTGACCAAAGATCGAATTGCCGAGCTCTTGCAGGAGCAGCACACCCATCTCGCCAGCGAATTCGGCGTGCGCCGGATCGGCCTTTTTGGCTCTGCTTCCAGAAACCTGTCCGGCGACGCCAGCGACATCGATCTGGTGGTTGAGTTCGAGCGCCCAATTGGCCTGCGTTTCATGGAGCTGGGGGATTATCTGGAAAGCCTTCTTGGGCGCAAGGTCGAACTGCTGACGCCTGCCGGCATCCAAGCCATCCGCAGCCAGGCGATCCGGCAGGAAATCAGCGAGAGCATCGTCTATGTCTAGGCGGGCAGACAGCGAGCGCCTGAAGGATATCCAGGAAGCGATCCAGCGGATCGAGTCCTACGTCAGCGGATTGTCCTATGAGGACTTCCTGGACGATTTCAAGACGCAGGATGCTGTCATTCGCAACATCGAGATCATGGGCGAAGCGGCCAAGGGCGTGTCGGAAGCAGTGCGAGAAACCCTGCCGAGCATCCCGTGGCGCAACATAGCAGGCATGAGAGATCGTCTCATCCATGACTATTTCGGCGTGAACCTGGATATCGTCTGGCAGGTGGTGTCGGAGGAATTGCCGCAGCTTGCTGCCGCGCTGATGGAGGACGCTGACTCGTCCAGTACAGCGGACGATGAAGACGGGGCCGCAGACCTGTGAGAGTCACAGACAGTGTTCACCATCGACACGTTGAAGTAGACGAGGATAGACCGTATGAACCCCCGAGTTGTTGCAGTATTGCCACGACCTGACTATACCCTGGAGCTGACTTTCACCAACGGCGGGGTCAGGATCTTCGACGTCACGCCTTACTTGAACATCGGCATCTTCCGCGAGTTGCAGGACCTGCGCTACTTTAACTCGGTGCGGCCTGTGTTGGGCAGCATCCAGTGGCAGAACGGCCAGGATCTGTGCCCTGACACGCTGTATCTCGACAGCGTTCCTGTTCCGGCGGCGCAGTTGGTGGTGGCGTAAGTGCTACGCATTCCAACCCACCGCCCACCAACCCACCCCGGCGAGATGCTGCTGGAGGAATTTTTGCTGCCCCTGGACATCACCCAGCGCCAACTGGCCGACGCCATCCACGTGCCATACCAACGCACCAACGAGATCGTCAACGGCCGGCGCGGCGTCACGCCAGCCACAGCCTTGCGGTTGTCCCGGTTTTTCGACATGTCGCCCGACTTCTGGCTAAACCTCCAGGTGCGCTGGGATCTGTACCATGCGCAGCAGACTGAAGGCCCGGCGTTGATGGCGATCCAGCCGCGGCGGCCGGCCACCGAGTTGCCAGCGCCGGCATAAGTGCTGTTGCCAACCAACGTGGCACCCAATGCTACAATCCTGCCCGATCGGCAACGACTGGACCACACACCCACGCAGCAACGCGCAGAGCTGGACCACGAACGCGCGAAGTCGCACGAAGGACCAAAAACACGAATACCACGAACCCCACGCCCACCCGACTTCGCGACCTTTTCACCCCACCCGCAACTCCTCAAACAACCCCACCGTCGCAACCGACGGCGGCACGTCCAGCTCGGCGCGCAGCCGTTCGACGCAGCGTGCGAAGCATAGGTGCGCAGGGCCTGGGCGCGGTTGCCCAGGCGGGCGTGGGCCAGCATCAACAGCCGATAGGCCTGCTCCCAGAACTCGTCCCGCTGCAGGATGGTTTAGTGGATGGACCGAGGTTAGTCGGCCGGATACTCCTCAAGCAGTGCGTCGATGGCGTGCTTCAACCCCCCAATCTTGTTCTGGCACACATCGAAGATCACCTCGGCATCCAGGATGAAGTAGTGATGGCTGAAGTGGTCAGGATCAGACGTAGATGGTTTCATGGTCAATGCGGCGCTTGAGGTAGTCGCCGAGGAACCTGTGATAGCGGATCAAATCCACCGGGGCGGCGAGGATCTCCTCCAGGTCTTCCTTCATGTGAACCATCTTGAACAGGTCTGGCGGCATCTCGACGACGATGTCCACATCGCTGGCGCTGCTGGCTTCCTCGCGCGCGACGGAGCCAAAGATGCCCAGGCGGGTGACGCCGTACTTGGCTGAGAGTTCGTGCTTGTGGGCGCTGAGGGTTTGGAGGATTGCTTCGCGTTGCATAGTTCTATCTCAGTGGTTGGGGAGCTGTCTCGACCGTGGCCAGATACACTGCGATGGCCTCGCGCATGTTCGCTTCCAGGCTGGCCATGTCCGGCGTCTGGGTGTAGCAGCCGGGGAGTTCGGCTACAGAGCCAACCCACCAGTCACTTTTGGGGTCGTGTTCGATGATTACGGTGAACTGCCGTTGCATGTCAGTCCTACTGACGATCGAGCCATGCTGCAATTTCGGCCAACACCTGGCTCAGGCTGGGTTGATCTGATGGGGCTATGCGGTCATACCGGCCAATGTGCTTGTGGTGGGGAAAGGTAATGATCTCAGGATGGTGCGGCGCGTTGTCGTAGCGAAAGACGCGTTCGCCTCCCTGAAGATACGCGTTGGCATAGCTCAGGCGCACCGGATAGCCTAACTCGGTGCTGACTACTTCGTAGAGGTCGAGGAACGAGTCGTCCCAGAAGAAAACACGGCCTCGGACCAAACCGTTGAAGTCGTCCGAGGCCAGGCAAACGAAAGGCTCCTGTAAGTGGCTCACCAGCGGGTTTTGGCGCAGGCCCCGCTCCAGAGAAGCAAAGTAGTCGTCGATGTTCACGCGGCCACCAACTCGCTCTGCATGAACTGGCGCACCGGCAAGGAGGTCAGATACAGGTGGTACAGACCCGCCCACATCATCATGTCGTCATCGTCGCCCAGCTCGCCATCACGATAGCGCCGGTAGAACTCGATGGTCGAGTAGCCGTACTTCTGCTCGTAGGCGCGCAGCCGTTGGTTGAGTTCTTCGAAGGTCACGCGTTGGGGTTTCAGCATCGCTCATCTCCTTACACCGATCACCTTTCAACCATTATACTTATTGCGGGCCATTTTGCCAACGTCCCACGACGATTTCACCCCACCCGCAACTCCTCAGCCAACCCCACCGTCGCGGCCGACGGCGG
>JBFYTD010000573.1:0-2646 GCA_041300885.1 Anaerolineae bacterium
GCAGGATATCTACGACGAGTGGAGCTATGGCCGCATCGACCCCCATGCCATCCGCAGATTCTTGAGCTACGCCTATCATAATTGGGCGACACCACCAGGCTACGTGCTGCTGGTGGGCGATGGACACTATGACTACAACCGGGTAACTACTCAGCCCTTGCCTATGCTGATACCGCCCTATCTGGCCTACGTGGATCCGTGGTGGGGCGAAGTGCCCACCGACAACCTCTTCGTCAGCGTCGATGCTTCCAATGACTACCTACCCAACATGTCGGTTGGCCGCCTGCCCGTCAATAGCGCCGCCGATGTGAGCGCCATGGTCGACAAGATCCTGCTGTACGAGAGCGACGCGCTCAATCCTACCGGGATCTGGCAGCAGCGGGCGGTCTACGTCGCCGACGACTGCTCGGACTCTGCCGGCAACTTCCATAACTTGAGCAACCAGGGCCGGCTGCAATGGTTGCCGTCGGCCTACGCTAACCGAAGGGTGTATTACGACAACCCCGGCATTGCCACTGTATGCCCAGAGGGAACTCACACCGACTCTACGGCGATGCGCGCCGCAGTGCGCCAGCAATTCAATAATGGCGCATTGTATCTGCAATGGTTTGGCCACGGCTCGCAAGCGCGCTGGGGGGGCGCTGCTAGCCAGTTTCAGGCCAATAACCTGCCTATCTTGAACCCCAACACCCAACTCCCATTTACAACGGCCAACGCTTGTTTGACCGGTTACTTCGTCTGGCATTCGCCCTATACGCCCTATCCCTACATGCAGAGCCTGGCCGAGGTGATGGTGATCACCCCAGAGCGCGGCTCCATCGCCGATCTGTCGCCGTCGGGTCTGCATATCGGCAGCGCGCTGCTGACCTTGCAGCGGGGCATGCACAAGGCGCTGTTCGAGGACCGTATCGAGCGCGCCGGCGACGCCTCGGACGCAGCCAAGTTCTTCTTCTTCAACAACAGCTTCGGCTACCACGATGTGATCGACACCATGGTCTTCTTCGGCGATCCAGCGCTCAAACTGCGCCATCCCACCGCCGACCTGTCGACCTCCACCTTGCAGGTGAGCGATGCGGCTGCGCCCCTGGGCGCCACCTTGCACTATACGCTGACCGTCAGCAACTCCAGCATCTTCACCACCACGCAGCCCACGGCAGTGGTCGACTATCCCCAGGCTGTGGCTGCCGTGGTTGCTGCCGCCGGCGCCGCTGACAATGGTGACACGCTGACGTGGACGCTGCCCAACCTGCCGCCGGGCGGTCAGCATGTGGTGCAGTTCAGTCTGAGCGCTGTCGGCCCGGCTGCACCCGAGAACTTCCAGCTGGTGGTGCCAGCTAATGTCAGCAGCCGCATGGCCCCCACGGTGGCGCTACAGGTGCAAACCGCGATCACGACCGGGCCTGGCGCCGTCGCGTCAACCCTGGCAACTAATCGCGACTTCCTGCCGCCCGGCTTCCCGGTCACGGCTACGCTGACCCTCTCCCACGACAGCAGCCTGCCGGCCTCCGGCGTCCAGGTAACCATGACCCTGCCGGCCGAGCTGAGCGCGCCCACCTGGCTCTCGGCCAGCGTCGGCAGCCTGGTCTACGATCCCATCAACCACCGTGTCACCTGGAGCGACGGCGTGCCGGCCGGCAACGCCACCCAATTGGCTTTCCGCAGCCAGATCGCTCCCGGCCTCACCGCCTGCGCCGATCTGCTGCTGGACGCCGCCGTAGCCTATCAAGGCGCCGCCACGAACCATCTGGCCGTCATCGGCCTGGTGGTGCCTGATGTCAACTGCAGCGGCAGCGGCAGTGGCAGCAGCAGCGTGACCGTGGCCGACATCCAGCAGGTGGCCGCGCGCTGGGGCTCGCAGGCAGGCGACTCCGTCTATCATCCCCTCTTCGACCTGAACGCCGACGATAGGATCGACGTGCTGGACATCACGGCTGTAGCCCAGGTTTGGTAGTGATCTGAGAGTCCCTATCGGGCGGCGCTTTCGTGGCGCCCCCGATGGGGCCATTTTCTGTTGCCACGTACTCCCACCTCGAAATGTGACAACCCATCCCACTCCTGACACCCGCGCTCTGCGTCTTATGGACCGGGCAGCGCCGTGGGGCATGGCAGGCATGTTGCTCTACGTGCTGGCGGCTGCGGCTGCTGGCTGGCGCTACTTCCCTGGGTTCTCCGGCGACCACGCCTGGTACCTGCAAGTCGCGCTGCGCGTCAGCCAGGGGGAGACGCTGTACCGCGATGTGGCCTGGGCCTACGGGCCGCTGCCGGCTCAGGTGCTGGCCGCGCTGTTCCGTTGGGGGGGACCTGATGCTGGCTGGGCGTCGCTGGTCAACGGCCTGCTGGCCGCAGCGGGGATCGGGCTGACCTACGCCGTGGCGCGCAGCCTGCTGGCGCCTGCCGCGGCCTTCATAGTCACCCTGTTTGCCGCCATCGTTGGCCCCAACGCCTGGGGCGGCCTGTTCTTCACCTATTACTACGTCTACACCCAGGCCATCGCCTGGGGCGCGGCCGCCAGTCTGGCCGCGCTGGCAGCCGCGCTGCGCTGGCAGCAAAGCCGGCGCAGCGGCTGGCTCCTGCTGGCTGGGCTGGCCACTGCGCTGGCCATCCTCAGCAAGCCGGAGTTCGGCCTGGCGGCGCTGGCAGCCAGCG
>JBFYTD010000574.1:0-2639 GCA_041300885.1 Anaerolineae bacterium
ACCACCCCTGCATCGGGCAAATCCAGCACCCGCTGCGCCAGGCGCTGCGCGTCGGGCACGGCCAGGCGGGCCAGCAGCGCCTTGGCGGCCGGGATGCTGGTGGCCGACATGCTGAACTCGTCCAGGCCCAGGCCCAGCAGGATCGGGATGCCCTCAGGCCGGCCGGCCAACTCGCCGCACAGCCCTACCCACTTGCCGGCGGCATGGGCCGCGTCGATCACCCGCGCAATCTGGCGCAACACGGCCGGGTGCAGCGGGTCGCCCACGTTGGCCACACGCGCGTTGCCCCGGTCGGCCGCGAAGGTATACTGGGTCAGGTCGTTGGTGCCGATGCTGAAGAAGTCCACCAGCGGGGCTAGTTGGTCGGCGATCACGGCCGCGCTGGGCACCTCGACCATGATGCCGGCCGAAATGGACGCTGCGTGGGCCACGCCCTGTGCGGCCAGCTCGGCCGCAGCCTCGGCCAGCAGCTTCTGCGCCTGCACGACCTCTTCCACCGTGGCGATCATGGGGAACATGACCAGCACCTGGCCATGCACGGCCGCGCGCAGGATGGCCCGCAACTGCACCTTGAAGAACTCCGGCATAGCCAGCGAGATGCGAATCGCCCGCCAACCCAGGAAGGGGTTGGCCTCAGCCGGCAGTTGCAGGTAGGGCGCGGGCTTATCGCCGCCGATATCCAGAGTGCGTATCACCACCGGCCGGCCAGCCATGGCTTCCGCCACCTGCCGATAGACGGCATATTGCTCTTCCTCGCTGGGCGGCTCGGTGCGCTCCTGGAAGATGAACTCGGTGCGCAGCAGCCCGACCCCTTCGGCCCCAGCCTGCAAGGCTACCTGCGCCTCAGCCGCCGTAGCCAGGTTGGCGACCACCTCCACGTGCTTGCCGTCGGCCGTGCGGGCCTCGGCCTGGGCGGTGGCAAACGCGGCTGTGCGCGCAGCCAGGTCGGCCTGGCGCTGGTCAGAGAAAGCTGCCATCGTCTCTGCGTCAGGATCGAGAATCAGCGCGCCGGCCGCGCCGTCGATAGCCATAGCCATGCCCGATCGCACCTGCGCCAGCAGAGCGTCGCCGATGCCAACGACAGCCGGAATGCCCATGCTGCGAGCCAGGATGGCTGTGTGCGCAGTCGCCCCGCCCAGAGCGGTGCAGAACGCCACTACTCGACTCCGATCCAGCGCAGCGGTTTGCGAGGGAACCAGATCTTCGGCCACAATGATGGCCTGGGCGGGCAGATCGGTGGCGGGCGAGGCAAGCCCACCTTTACCGTCGAGCATGCGCAGCAGCCGGCCGGTCAGGTCGCGCAGGTCGGCGGCGCGCTCCTGGAAACGCGACCCTGTCATGTCATGCAGGCGCTCAGCTTCAGCCCCGAAAACGTCGCTCAGCGCGGCCTCGGCGTTGAGATGCTGTTCGAAAATCGCAGCGCGTACCTGCGCCTCCAGGTCCTCATCGGAGAGCAGCATGGCGTGGGCCTGGAAGATGCGACTCTGCTGCGGCCCCAGCTCGCGCGCCATGCGTTCGGCTAGCGCTAGCAGATCGCCCTTGGCCTGCTCGACGGCCGTCCGGTAACGCGCCCATTCATGGGCAGGATCGTCGACAGCCGCCCGCCGCACGGCCGGCTGCGCGGCTGTCAGCAGCACAGCCGTGCCCACGGCTACGCCGGGCGAGGCGGCGATGCCGTGCAGCGTTAGCCGGCCGCGTCCGCTGGTGGTTGTCTGTGCTGGGACGGGTGGCGCTTCAGCCGGCGCTTCAGCTTCACCGAATCCGGCGGCTGTCAGCGCCAGCAGCGCGTCCACGGCCGCCTGAGCATCAGGGCCCTGTGCGCTGATCTGGATGTCGTGGCCCTGCTCGGCGCCCAGAGAGAGCACCTGGTTGAAGCGCTTGGCGTTGGCTGGACCGGCGCCGGTGGCCAGGTTGACTACGCTGATCTCGGCCTGGTGTGCTGCGGCCAACTGCACGAATTGGACGGCCGGGCCGAAGTGCAGGCCGGCCGGGTTGATCAGCGTGGCGCGGCCGGAAATCGACGCGGCGGGCTCGTCCTCAGAAATGACTTTTCTCCGAGAAAAATCATTTCTAGACTCATCACCTGCGCTTGCTCCCAAGCTTTCCATCTTCGGCCCCATGGCCTCCAGCGCCTCGGCCGCCACCGCGTCGATATCCATGCCAATGGAGGCCTGCACCGAGGCAGCCATGGCGCCCTCGATGAAGGGCGCCGGGCTGAGCCGCACGTGCGCGGCCTGGTCGGGGTCCATGAACTCCAGTGCGGTTTCAGCGCTCATGATGGCGCTGCCCAGGTCCATCAGCACCAGCACGCCGTCGTCGCTGTAGACCGACTGGATGGCCTCCAGAATCGCCATCGCGTCGGTGCCGAAAGGCTGATCAGGGAAGCCGGTGCCGCCCACGGCGGCGATGGCCGCGCGGCCCTGCGTCTGCTGCTCAGCCAGCGCCTTGACCGCCGCGGCTAACTCGGCGCTGTGGGAGACGAGTACGAGTCCGACCATGTGTAACCTCGTGATGGTAAACTGGTAGATTGGTAGATTGGTAGATTGGTGGATTGGGGGATTGGTACATTGGTACATTGCTACATTGGTCGAGCTGCTGCGCAAGCGAGTCACCGAGTGCAACGAGCTCTGACCAATCTA
>JBFYTD010000575.1:0-2632 GCA_041300885.1 Anaerolineae bacterium
CATCGACGGCTTCCGCTTCGACCTGGCGGCCATCCTGGGCCGCGACCCGATGGGCGCGCCGCTCCCTAACCCGCCGCTGCTGGAGACCCTGGCCTACGACCCGATCCTGGCCAAGTGCAAGCTGGTGGCTGAAGCCTGGGACGCGGGCGGACTGTACCAGGTCGGCTCCTTCCCGGCCTATGGCCGCTGGGCCGAGTGGAACGGCAAATACCGCGACGGCATGCGCAAGTTCCTCAAGGGCGAGGCGGGCATGGTGAGCGAGATGGCCCAGCGTCTGCAAGGTTCGCCGGACATGTACCTGAGCCGCGGGCCGACAGCCTCGATCAACTTTATCACGGCCCACGACGGCTTCACGCTGATGGACCTGGTGTCGTACAACGAGAAGCACAACTGGGCCAACGGCGAGAACAACAACGACGGCGGCAACGACAACGAGAGCTGGAACTGCGGCTGGGAAGGCCCCACCGACGATCCGGGCATCAACGCTCTGCGCCGCCGGCAGATCAAGAACGCCGTCGCCATGCTGATGGTCAGCCAGGGCGTGCCCATGATCGTCATGGGCGACGAGGTGGGCCGCACGCAGCAGGGCAACAACAACACCTACTGCCAGGACAACGAGCTGAACTGGCTGGACTGGACGCTGCTGGAGAGCAACGCCGACCTGTTCCGTTTCTTCAAGCACATGATCGCCTTCCGCCACGCCCACCCGCTGCTGCGCAACCGCTGGCACTTCAGCAATCGCGACTACGTGGGCAGCGGCTACGCCGACATCACCTGGCACGGCGCGAAGGCATGGGAGGCTGACTGGTCCGACAGCAGCCGCACCATCGCCTTCATGCTCTGCGGCAAACATGCGCACGGCGGCGCCAAAGTGGACAACTACCTCTACGTGGCCATGAACGTCCACTGGGACGCCCACTGGTTCGAGCTGCCCGGCCTGCCCGATGGGATGCAATGGCACGTGGCCGCCAACACCGGCGCCCCCTCGCCCGACGACATCTGGGAGCCCGGCCACGAGCCGCTGCTGTCAGACCAGAGCGGCCTGCTGGTGGGCGACCGGTCGGTAGTGGTGTTGGTTGGGAAATAGAATGGTAGATTGGTAGAGTGGTAAATTGGTGGCTTGGTGTCGGACTCGTCCGAACCACCCTACCACCTTACCAATCTACCAATCTACCAATATACCAAACTACAGGAGCAACTCAAATGGCATTTTCTCTTACTTCCGAAGCACGCGGCCGCATTGCGGTCATCACCCTCACCGGCGAGCTGGACGCCAGCGTGGCCGGCCAGTTGCGCGACGCGGTCGAGCAGGCCGCCAAGGCTGAGGCCGATCGGTTGGTGCTGGACATGACCACCCTGGACTACATGGCCAGCGCCGGCCTGCGCGGTTTGGTCTTCGCCAAGCAGAAGATGGGCGCCAACGTGGACATCTTCATCGTCGGCGCACACGACGCGGTGTTCGAGACCATCGAGATGACCGGCTTCCATCACAGCGTGTTCATGCTGGACACCTACGACGCCGCACAGATCGAGGCTCCCTAGCCCCTAAACGACATGGACACTTTCGTCGTACCTGGCACCGTAGAGTCCTTGGGTCCGATCAGGGAGTTCGTCAGGTCGAAAGCGGCCGAAGCGGGCTTGGACAAGAAACGCGCCTATCGCCTACAGTTGGCGGTAGACGAGATCGCTGCGAATATCGCCCTGCATGGCTACGAGGAACAGGGCCTCACCGGCGACATCGAGGTGCAAGCCGAGGTGGAACCCGATCGCCTGACCATCACCCTGGTCGACTCGGCGATTCCGTATGACCCCTACAGCCGGGTGATGCCCAGCGACCTGGATGCGCCATTGCAGGACCGAGCTATTGGCGGCCTGGGCGTCTTCCTGGCCATCAACAACGTCAACGAGTTCCTGTATCGGTTCAACGACGGCCAGAATCACAATATCTTCGTGGTGCAGCGCGAGTCAGAGTCAACGGCGACCTGACTGCGCGACTCCATCACTGGCGCCGGGCACAGGATAGCGATGGTCGGCCTGCTCTGCTGGCGAGGGCGGCGCCTGCCGGCGCACATCCCCACGCCCGGCGCCTCTGTCTGAGTGCTTGCTGCGGCTGGCGCCAAGCCGCCTGGTAAGGCGCCGATTCTCTCTTCTTTGCGTTCTTTGCGCCTTTGCGTGCGAACAATTCGTCCTCAGCCAACGTGGCCTCACGTCCCGTTGGCAGGGGCGACGCCGGAGGTTTGTTTACTGTGGAGACCACACAAAGCAGTTTGTTGATCGTCGGAGGCGCCGTGCCGGAGCGCGCTGCGCTCCTGGCCCAACTTGTCGGGCAGGGCCATCACGTCGAAGTCGTTGATTCCGGTCGCGAGGCGCAGTCGCTGCTCGACAACGACTGCCGCGACCTGATGTTCCTCGGCACTCACCTGCCCGATGCCAGCAGCCGCGAGCTGGTTGCCCATCTGCGCGTCAAACCGCATCTGGATGGCATGCCGATCCTGGTGCTGGCCGAGCCGGACGAAATCGCTACGCTGGACGGCTACTTTCAGGTGGGCGTGGATGACTATATCATCCTGCCTATCACCCCGGCCCTGCTCCAGGCGCGCGTCGCCGTCAACCTGGAGAACAAGCGGCTGCG
>JBFYTD010000576.1:0-2630 GCA_041300885.1 Anaerolineae bacterium
CAGTCGGCCTTTGCCATCGAGAACCTGGTGGACGACCTGTGCGAGCAGGGCGGCTTCGACCGCTGGCAGTTCCGCTGGGACAATGCCATCACCGAAGGGCGCATGACTGCAACGGGGCAGGTGATCGAGGGCGGCGCGGGCCTGCGAGCCACCTTGGAGGCGGTCAAGGAGGAGTTCTACGCCGCCAAGATCGCTGGCTTGGCCTGCGGCATCAAGAACACCGGCATCGGCAACGGCGTCAACGACGCCGCGCTGGTCAGGATCTCCATCCTGGCCCCTAACAAGGTGCTGCTGGACCACGGCTGGACCGAGATGGGCCAGGGCGTGCATACCGTGGCCTTGCAGGCGCTGTGTACTGAGACCGGCATCGATCCCGCGTTCGTCCGGGTGCAGGCGGACACGGCCTCGGGCCAGGAGGCAGGCATGACCACCGCCTCGCGCGCCACCTCGCTGGTGGGCAACGCTACCATCGACGCGGCCAAGAAGCTGGCGGCCGATCTCCAAGATCACACGCTGGCCGAGCTGGTGGGCCGGAAGTACGAGGGCAGTTGGATCTGCGACTGGACCACCAAGCCGGAGGCCATCACCGACACGCCCATCACCCACTACTCCTACAGCTACGCCACGCAGTTGGTGATCCTGGACGACGACGGCCAGATCGCCAAAGTGGTGGCTGCGCACGACGCCGGCAAGATATTCAACCCGACGCTGTTCGAGGGCCAGATCGAGGGCTCGCTGCACATGGGGCTGGGCTACGCCATCAGCGAGGACCTGCCCATGGAGGGCGGCCACTTCAAGAGCACGCGGCTGCGCCAGTGCGGCATCTTGCGGGCCAAGGAGATGCCGGAGATGGAGGTGATCGGCGTCGAGGTACCCGACCTGCACGGCCCCTACGGCGCCAAGGGCGTCGGCGAGATCGGCCTGGTGCCCACGGCCGGCGCGGTGGCCAACGCGCTCTACCAGTTCGACGGCGTGCGCCGCACCAAGCTGCCCATGGCTATGCCCAAGAAGAAGCGCACCCCGTAGGTCACGTTAGCAACGTGACGCTGGCTTTGTCCGGTTGACAACCGGACCTACATTCAGATCAAAGAGATCGTGCAAAGGAGCACTTGACCGATGAAGTTGTCGAAGCGTATGTCCCGTCTTGGCACTGAGACGGCGTTCGAAGTGCTGGCCAAGGCCAGAGCGCTGGAAGCGCAGGGCCGCGAGATCATTCACCTGGAGATCGGCGAGCCCGACTTCGATACCCCGCTCAACGTCGTTGAGGCTGGCGTCGCCGCCTTGCGCAACGGGCACACGCACTACACGCCGGCGGCCGGCATCCTGCCGCTGCGCCAGGCCATCGCTGACGAGGTCGCTAAGACCCGCGGCATCGCTGTCCACCCCGACCAGGTGGTCGTCGTCCCCGGCGGCAAGCCGATCATGTTCTTCGCCTTGCTGGCGCTGTGCGAGGCCGGCGACGAGGTGATCTACCCCAACCCTGGCTTCCCCATCTACGAATCGATGATCAACTTCGCCGGCGCCAGGGCCGTGCCGATCCCGCTGCGTATGGAGAACGAGTTTGGCCTGGACGTGGACGAGCTGGCTGGCCTGGTCACCGACCGCACCCGCCTGATCATCCTCAACTCGCCGGCCAACCCCACCGGCGGCATCGTGACCGCCGAACAGGTGGCGCAGGTGGCTGAGATCGCGCTGGCGCGTGGCATCCCAGTGCTGTCCGACGAAATCTACGGCCGCATGATGTACGAGGGCAAGTTCGCCAGCATCGCCAGTGTGCCCGGCATGGCCGGGCAGACTATCATCCTGGATGGCTTCTCCAAGACCTTCGCCATGACCGGCTGGCGGCTGGGCTACGGCGTGATGCCGGTCGAGCTGGCCCGCCAGATCACCAAGCTGATGGTCAACTCCAACTCCTGCACGGCGGCCTTCACGCAGATGGCCGGCGTAGAGGCGCTGACCGGACCGCAGGACTCGGTGGATGCCATGCTGGCCGCGTTCCGTCAGCGGCGTGACATGGTCGCCGACGGCTTGAACAGCATCCCTGGCTTCCGCTGTCTGACCCCCAAGGGCGCGTTCTACGTCTTTCCCAACATTGAGGGCACAGGCTTGAACAGCCAGGCGCTGGCCGACAAGCTGCTCTACGAGGCGGGCGTGGCCGCGCTGGCCGGCACCTGCTTCGGCGCCTACGGCGAAGGGTTCATCCGCTTCTCCTACGCCAACTCCGAGGAGAACCTTCGCAAGGCGCTGGAGCGCATCGGCGACGTGGTGGCGAAGCTGTGAGTGTGCCTGTGAAACGTGAAGCGTGAAAGTGCGCGACCTGGCAACCTCACGTTTCAGGCCGGAAACGCAACGACCGATCGGGATAGAGATCAACAGAGGATTGAGATGACCGTGACACCCAAGGTACTGATTACTCGCCGCGTGCCCCAGCCCGGCATCGACCTTGTAGCTGCGCACTGTGACGTCGAGCTGTGGGACAGCGATTTGCCCATCCCGCGCTCAACGCTGCTGGAGAAAGTCGCCGACAAGGATGGCATCTACTGCCTGCTGACCGAACGCATCGACGACGAGCTGCTGGACGCCGCGCCGCGGCTCAAGGTGGTCAGCCAGATGGCCGTGGGCTTCGACAA
>JBFYTD010000577.1:0-2586 GCA_041300885.1 Anaerolineae bacterium
CCACGTCACCGTCTCCCTCCCCTACTACAACTGCCGCCGCTACCTGCTGCGCGCCGTCCACAGCATTCTGGCCCAAACGCACAGCAATCTGACCCTGGTGGTAGTCAACGACGGCGACCCCAACCCGCCGTGGGACTTGCTGGCCCACATCGACGATCCGCGACTGGTGCGCTACGACCTGGGCGTCAACAGCGGACGCTATTTTGTGGACGCAGTGATCCTGGCCGCAACGCCCGACCCCTACCTGTTGATCCAGGACGCGGACGACTGGAGCGAGCCTGAGCGGGTGGCGGCGCTGCTGGACGCAGTGCGTGGGCAAGGCGGGCAACATTTTGAAAGGCGCCAACCTCCAGTGGTCGGCGCAGTCTCAGCCTGCCGGCTGTGGCGGGAGGGCAGCCGCCAGGGGCAACTGCTGGCCTATCCAGGGTTGCGTCGCCCGCTGTCCGAGCGCTTCGAGTTTCGTTCCGACCACCATGGATTGTTCCGCAGCGACGCTCTGAGCATGATTGGCGGCAACTACGGCGGCTACCGCATCGGCTACGACACGCTGCTGATCAACCTGCTGTCCATGCTGGGCGAGGTGGCCTACGTCGAGCGGCCGCTGTACCACCGCCAGGTGCGCGCCGGCTCGCTGACTACCAGCCAGGCCACCGGTATGCGCTCGCCCCAACGGCGCCAGGTGCGCAACGAGCTGGCCGGGCTGTACACGGCCGCGCTGCGTGTCTATCGCAGCGGCCAGGACAGCGGCGGCAACGGGGGCGAGCTGGCTGCGGCCCTGCGCGCCCTCTGCCAGGCCCGCGTCAGCGACCGCGAGCGGGCCGAGATCGAGCGCCACGCGGCGCGCCTGCGCCCGCTGATCCTGGCAAGCCAAGAGGCGCGGCAAGCTGGCAGCCCGGCCGGCGCGGCCGGGCTGCTCGATGCCCAGTTGCGCCAATGGTTGCACGACCCGCGGCTGCCCTGGAGCAGTTGGAGCGTGACGCCGGCCATGGCGCACAATCTGGCGGCGCGGCTGTGCGACCAGCGGCCGCGCCGCATCCTGGAGGCCGGCAGCGGCGTCACTACCGCGTTGCTGGCGCGCTATGCCGAGCTGACCGGCGCTGAGGTTGTGACGCTGGAGCACGACCCGCGCTACTTCCGCCAGACCGCCATACTGCTGGACCGATTCGCCTTGCGCCAGGCCGTGGACCTGCGTCTGGCCGCGTTGGGGCCGCTACGCCACAAGAGTTTGGGAATGGACAGCCCTGGACTTATTACATGGTACCGGCCGCTGCCGGAGGGACCGTTCGACCTGGTGTTCATCGACGGGCCGCCGCAGCAGGTGGGGCGGGCAGGCGCACTGCCAGCCCTGGCCGGCCAGCTTAGCGTGAACGGTGAGTTGTGGCTGCACGATGGCCATCGACAGCACGAGCAGGAGTGCCTGGCGGCCTGGCAGCGCAGATTCAGCTTCGACGCGGCTCTGGTCGACGCCGACAAAGGCGCTTGGGTGTTGCGTAACATCCGGGCCGTTGCAGGTTGATCACCGTGTCCTACTGGGAAGACCGGCGTCACATGCGTTATTACGGTCAGGTCCTGGAGCTTGCCCGGCGCTACGCGCCTGCTGGCGGCAGTGTGGTCGACGTGGGCGGTCGTGGCTGCGAGTACATCACCTGGTTCGACTGGTTCCGGCGCAAGGTCGTCATTGACCTCCAACACGTGCCGCCGCAGTCGGGAGTCGAGACGCTGGTCGGCGATTTTCTCGCCTGGCAGCCGGCTGAGCCCTTCGATCTGGCGCTGTGTTTGCAGGTGCTGGAACACCTGGCTGAGCCGGCGCCCTTCTGCCGCAAGCTGCTGGCCACCGGTCGCGTGGTCATCGTCTCGGTGCCCTACCGGTGGCCCAAGGGGCTGTGCAAGTACCACAAGCAAGACCCAGTGGACGAGGGGAAGCTGCTGGCCTGGGCTGGCCAGCCAGCCGTCGAGCGGGCCATTGTGCGCGACGGCAATCGGGAGCGGCTGGTAGCTGTGTTTTGCCCGCCTGTGCTATAATGCCGGGCCATGAGCGAACAACCTATTTGGCGATTGTTGATCACGCCGCCCGCTGACGGCGCGTGGAACATGGCTGTGGACGAGGCCATTGCTGCCCGCGCCGGCCGCGGCGATGTTCTCCCCACCCTGCGCTTCTATAGCTGGCAGCCGGCCTGCGTTTCGCTGGGCCGCCACCAGCCCTTGGCCGACATCGACTTGATCCGTTGCGCCGCATTGGGCTATGATGTCGTGCGCCGCCCCACGGGAGGCCGGGCGATTCTGCACACGGATGAGTTGACCTACTCCGTCGCTGGCCCACAGACCGACCCCGTGCTGGCCGGAGCGGTGCTGGACAGCTACCTGCGGCTGAGCCAGGGGCTTCTGGCCGGGCTGGAACAGCTCGGTTTGCGCGTAGCCAAAGCGCCCCCCTCCAACCGCGCTGCGGCCGATGCCGGCCCCGTCTGTTTCGAGGTGCCCAGCGCTTATGAGATCATAGCCAGCGGCAAGAAGCTGGTCGGCAGCGCGCAGAGCCGCCGCCAAGGCTGGGTCCTGCAACACGGCACCCTGCCCCTCGTCGGCGACGTG
>JBFYTD010000578.1:0-2628 GCA_041300885.1 Anaerolineae bacterium
TCGACATCGACTACCACCACGGCAACGGCACCCAGGAGATCTTCTACGCCGACCCAACGGTGTTGTACTGCTCGCTGCACGGCGACCCTGACGCCGAGTATCCCTACTTCTGGGGCGGCTCGGATGAGCTGGGCAGCGGAGCGGGCCTGGGCTTCAACCGCAACTGGCCGCTGCCGGCCGGCACTGGCGACGACGGCTACCTGCGGGCGCTGGATGAGGCCCTGGCTGCCGTCAGCGCCTTCCAGCCTGGTTATCTGGTCGTCTCGGCCGGTTTCGACCTGCTGGCTGGCGACCCCGTGGCGACCACCGGCGGCTTCCGCATCACACCATACGGACTGGAACAAATCGGACGTCGCCTGGCCGGGCTGGACATCCAGACGGTGATCATTCAGGAGGGAGGCTACCAGATCGACCGCCTGGGCGAGATGGTGGTTCGTTTTCTGCGCCAATTCATCTTGTTATGACAACTTACTGCCTATCGACTGATCCGCATGGTCGAGGGTGTCGCGTGCTGCGGCGGCGCCGGCAGGCGCCGGGCGGCAAGACGCTATTCTTCACCTCGCTGGACGGGACGCCACGGGCGCGGCTGGGGCTGGTGTGGAGTGCGCCAAAGTAAGGCCGGTCGCAGTGTAATAACGGTTTTGATGGTAGCATTGCTGTATGTATCTGAAGACGAACAACAAGATAGAAAGACGAGGATAAAACAACTATGAGCGAGTCAACTAACCTTGAAATGACCACCCTGGCCGGCGGCTGCTTTTGGTGCCTTGAAGCGGTCTTTGACGACCTGCGCGGCGTCCATGACGTGGTGTCGGGCTACTCTGGCGGCTTCGTCACTAATCCCAGCTATCGCCAGGTGTGTGATGGCCGCACTGGCCACGCCGAGGTGGTGCAGATCACCTTCGACCCAAGCGTGATCTCCTTCCGCGAGTTGCTGGAGGTGTTCTTCGCCATCCACGATCCCACGACGCTGAACCGCCAGGGAGCGGACGTAGGCCCGCAGTACCGCTCGGCCATTTTCTACCACTCAATAGAACAAAAGGCGACGGCACAGGCCGTGATCGCCGAGCTCCACGCGGCCCAGGTCTTCGACAAGCCCATCGTGACCGAGGTGACCGGCGTGACCAAGTTCTACCCGGCCGAGGACTATCACCAGGAGTATTACGTCAACAACACCAACCAGCCCTACTGCCGGGTGGTGATCTCGCCCAAGGTGGCCAAGCTGCGCAAGAACTTCGCGCAGAAGCTGAAGAACTGAGAGATACCACAGCGAATGAAGAACAGCGAATGGGTGAAGCGCGAGGCGCTTCTCCCATTTAGCTTCCATCGCCGTGGCTTAGCTACAGTCTCGCCGCGGCCGGTCTCCTGGCCGAGCCACGCCCGCATCACCGCTGTGGCCGGTCTCCTGACCGAGCCGCGCTCACAGCCTCGCTGTGGCCGGTCTCCTGACCGAGCCACGCTCACATCACCGCTCTGGCCGGTCTTTGCGCAGCACCCCGAAGGTCTGCCGGAGTGGGCCTGACCGAGCCACGCCTAGTACGCGATGCGTTTTCTCACCTCCACCGACAACATCTGCTCCGACCAACTGCACGGCTTCTTCGTCGGCTGGCCCAACCCGCCCTCGCCGGAGACGCATCTGGCCATCCTGGGGCGCAGCGACGCGGTGGTGTTGGCCATCGACGAGGAAACGGGCCAGGTCGTTGGCTTTATCAATGCGTTGAGCGACGGCGTGCTCAACGCCTTCATCCCGCTGCTGGAGGTGCTGCCGGCGTACCAGGGCCGCGGCATCGGCTCGGAGCTGGTGCGGCGTATCTTGGCGCAGTTGGGTGCCCTGTACGCGGTCGATCTTCTATGCGACGCCGATATGCAACCGTTCTACGCTCTCCTGGGCATGCAGCCCGCTCAGGGGATGATGCTGCGCAACTATGATAGGCAATCGGGCGCCTGAAATCGCAGCGAGAGGCATTGCAAACATCCTATGGCCGATCCACGCAGCCTCTACCTGGACCACGAGAAGCTTTGCACGACCATCGATCGCCTGTGCCTGCGCATCCATGGGCGCTTCCCCGATTCCAATCTACTGCGGGTCTGTCGCGACTTGCACGAAGTCAGCCTGAGCGCCGAGTTGGATCTCGTCGCCATCAGCAAGCCCAACTGGCTGCTGCGCGGCGGCGTGTTGATCTTCATCGCGGCAATCGTCGTCACGATGGGTCTGGCGCTGGTATCAAGCCTGGCCAAGCTGCAGATTGACACCAGCGGCAGCAACGTGTTCGATTTGATCCAGGCTGTCGAGGCGGTGCTGAACGGCCTGTTTCTGGTCGGCGCTGCGTTGCTCCTGCTGGTCTCCCTGGAGAACCGCATGAAGCGCCACCGCGTGATCCAGGCCATCAACCGGCTGCGCGGCATCGCTCATGTCATCGACATGCACCAGCTGACCAAGGATCCTGCGATCATTCACGTGGGCGGCGCTCCTACCACTCACAGCCCCGAACGGCAGTTCAGCCAGTTCCAGCTTAGTCGCTACCTGGACTATTGCGCAGAGATGCTGTCGCTGGTGGGTAAGGTGGGTTTCCTCTACGTGCAAAACTACCACGATCCTGAGGCGACCAACGCGGTCAACGACCTGGA
>JBFYTD010000579.1:0-2626 GCA_041300885.1 Anaerolineae bacterium
CGACTGGCCGTCGCGCGGGCTGGAAATCCTGAGCACGCCTGGCAGTTGGGCGCCGGAGGGATCGGGCGCGCGCGAAACCTCATCGGACCGGATGACCGTGATGCGTTTTACCTCGTCGACTCCAGCAGGCAACTCGGCGAAGCCTGGCCACTTCTTCTCCGGATCGTCGCACCAGCGCTGGATTTCGGCCATGACCGCGGCATTGCCCTCGGCTGTGGCCGTGGTCACTACGACCTCGAAGGGCTGGCCCACGTCCTTCTCGATGGGCAAGCCCACCTGGATGTGCTGCTCCCAGCGACCGCCCTGCATCACGGCGCCGTCGTTGCCCTCGCAGTGGTTGTAAGACTGCTGGTAGAGTCTGGCAGGGCTGCCATCGGCCCCGGGCGGCGGCACGACGAAGACCCGGATGACCTCCTCCTGGTTCTCAGGGTACGTGCCGAGCAGTGAGCTGGCATAGGGCGCCAGGTCGCCGTCCGCCAGGTTCAGAACGGTAAGCACTGCAGGTGTTACAGGCGGCGTAGGGGTTGCACTTGGCGTCGCTGTGGCGCTGGGAGGGGTCGGCGTGTCAGTCGGAGCCACTGTGACAGCCGCCGGCGCCAGCCTGACCTCATCGGGAAGCAAGTCCGCTTGCAGCGTGATGTTTTGGCGGAAGATCTCAAAGCCCGCAGTCTCGACGATCAGCTTGCCGGTTTGATCCACGTAGGCCGCAGGGATGTTGATGACCGCCAAGCCATGGACATCGCTGAACTCGTCCAGGGGCGTCCTGCCTGGAACCTCGATGGTGACCTGCGCATTGTTCACCGCCCGTCCAGTGGAGTCTGCGCGTACTCTCACCAGGTAGGCAAAGGGGGTTGGTGTAGGCGTTGGCGGGCATCCAGCCAAAAGAGCGAGCATGCTGGCCAGCGCGACAAGCGCCAATAGCCTGGAACCGGTCGATTGGGAATGGAATCTCATGGTGTCCTCTTTCCGGCACGGCGCCGCGTTGCCCGTCGTGGCTCATGTCACACAGCCCAGTGGGCCGCTCTAGTCCTCAAGGCTGGGTAGGGCGCTCAAGCCGGACCAGCGGCGGCAGGCTTCCTGCATCGATGGCGATGTTCTGTCGAAATGGTGCAAAGCCAGCGGCTTCGACGATCATGACCGCCTGACCACCGATGTATTGTGCTGGTACGGTGAGCACTGCCACGCCGTTGTCGTCCGTAAAGGTGTCCAAGGGCGGCCGTCCGGGCACCTCCAGCGTGACCTTGGCGTCTTTGATCCCTGTGCCCGCGCTGTCCTGCCCTTCGATGCGCACAACATAGGCCATCGGCGTTGGCGTTGCAGCAGAAGCAGGTCCGTTTGGCGGAGGGATTATCTGCGCCAGCAAAGTGATCAATGCGACGATGACGGCAAATACGCCCGTGATCACAGCAGCCTTGCCGGCATCCGGTAGTCGGGAAAACGATCCAGCAAGCCCGGATTTTGCCGCTGCCGGTGACGCTGTTGGCGGGGGCATGGTTGCTGTTGGCGTTCCTGGAGACGCGCTTGGTACGGGCGCGAGTGTGCTGCCTGCCGCCGGGGAGGTGCTGTCCGGCTTAACAGCATGAGTCTTCTGAAGCACCTGGAGCTGTCGAACAACGACTTTCATGCTCTCAGGTCGCAACTCCGGCCTGTCTGCGACCATTTCCTGCAACAAGCCCGCCAGTTCGGCCGGCAGGTTGCCTGCTGAGCCGCTCATTACGGTAAAGTAGGGTGGTACAACGGACTCTGGCAAGAATAGATGGCAGAGCGTCATGCCGAGGCCGTATACGTCGGTGGCGACAGTAACGATCCCTTGGCGTTCCTGCTCGGGCGCCATAAAGCCAGGTGTGCCGTAAGCTCCGGTTATGGGTCGCTTGTCGACCAATGCTCGTGGCGAGATGATACGGGGATCGAGTAGGCGTTGCACATCTACGAGCAGAAAATCACCGAGCTTGACTGCGCCGCCGCGCGCCATCAAAACGTTGGCCGGCTTCAGATCGCCGTGCAAGACGCCGCGCGTCTGAAAGCCCACCTGGTCCATGAAGTTGGTATTGTGCGCCGCATCGAGAGCCTCTGCCAGCGCCACGGCCGCTGCAAGCCGTTGCCTGAACGCGTCCGGCCCATCCAATGCCGCGCTCCACACGTCAAGCGGCACGCCATCCACGTGTTCCATGGCGATGTAGAAGGTCTCTTCGCCTGCAACGACGACTCGTCCCACATCAAAGATGCGTATGATGTTTGGGTGTTCCAGTGCGCCCAGCGCGCGAAAGCCGTTCTCGAAGGCTGCGTAGAGCGACCTGTAGGACGAAGCCAGGGGATAGAACAGCTTGAATGCAACGCTCCTCCCCAGGGTTTGCTGCCAGCCGCGATAAACCAATCCGCTGCCGCCCGCCCCAATGAGTTCGACCAGGTGATATGAGAGTACTGTTTGACCCACCAAGGTCTCAGGACGTTGGCGCAGGGTAGTCCACGAGGTTTCTGACGAAGCGTATGGCTCGCGGTGTGGCGTTGAATCGATAGCGGACTCGCCTTCGTCGGAGCCGTCCAGTTGTTTGGACTCAGCTTCGATTTGTGCGATCTTTTGCTCCAGGTCGCGCAGTTGGCGCTCCAGGCGAACGCGGTCCACGTC
>JBFYTD010000083.1:0-7570 GCA_041300885.1 Anaerolineae bacterium
TGGCCGACCGCCTGCTGCAAGTGACCGGCACTATCTCCGACCGGGATATGAAGGAACAGGTGCTGGACAGCATGGACCTGGAGCGGGAAAAGGGCGTCACCATCAAGGCCTCGGCCGTGCGCATGGCCTACACGGCCGACAACGGCCAAAGCTATGAGATCAACCTGATCGACACGCCCGGCCACGTCGACTTCTCCTACGAGGTCAGCCGCGCCTTGCAGGCCTGCGAGGGCGCGCTATTGGTGGTCGACGCTACTCAGGGCGTCGAGGCGCAGACGCTGGCCAACCTCTACCTGGCCATGGGCGCCGATCTGGAGATCATCCCCTTGGTCAACAAGATCGACCTGATCGCTGCCCAGCCCGACGATGTGGCGCAGGAGTTGGAGGACCTGATCGGCACGCCGGCTGAGGACATCGTACGGGTCTCGGCCAAGGATGGCACCAACGTGCGTGCAGTACTAGAGGCTGTGGTCAAACATGTGCCGCCGCCGCGCGGCAGCCGCCACCAGCCGCTGCGCGCGCTGATCTTCGACAGTCACTACGACTCCTACAAAGGAGTGATCGCCTACCTGCGCGTCATCGACGGTTCGTTGGATGGATCGCGGCCGCTGCGGCTGATGTCCAGCGGCATGCGGCTGGAGCCGCTGGAGATCGGCGTTTTTGCGCCGCGCATGACTCCCATCGGCCGGCTGGAGGCCGGCGAGGTGGGCTACGTGGCCACCGGGCTAAAAACCGTGCGCGACCTGGCGGTGGGCGACACCATCACCTGGCTGGATGAGCCGGCCAGCCAGCCGCTGCCCGGCTATCAGCCGATGAAGCCGATGGTCTTTGCGGGTCTCTACCCCAGCGATGCCGAGGACTACGCGCTGCTGCGCGACGCGCTGGAGAAGCTGCAACTGAACGACGCATCGCTGATTTACGAGCCAGAGACCAGCCAGGCGCTGGGCTTTGGTTTTCGCTGCGGCTTCCTGGGGCTGTTTCACATGGAGATCATCCAGGAACGGCTGGAGCGCGAGTATGACCTGGACATGATCTTCACCGCCCCCAGCGTGGAGTACGAGGTTACCAAGAGCGACGGCACGGAGATCGTCGTAGACAGCCCGGCCGACCTGCCTGAGCCCACCCACATCAGCGAGATTCGCGAGCCGTGGGTGCGCATTGAGGTCTTCACGCCCACCGAATACATCGGCGCAGTGATGGACATGGTGACCAGCAAGCGTGGCGAGTTCATGGCCCAGGAGTACCTGGACCAGCGCCGCGTGCTGCTCAGCTACAAGATGCCGCTGACCGAAATCCTGACGGAGTTCTATAACGAACTCAAGGCCCGCACGCGCGGCTATGCCAGCCTGGACTATCACTTCGACGAATACCGGCCGGCCGACATGGTCAAGCTGGATGTGCTGGTCAACGAACAGCCGGTGGACGCGCTGAGCGTCATCGTCCACCGCGGCGACGCCTATCGCAAAGGCCAGCGTCTGGTCACCAAAATGAAAGAGGTCATCCCGCGCCAGCTCTTCGTGGTGCCTATCCAGGCCGCTGTGGGCAACAAGGTGATCAGCCGCGCCAACGTCCAGGCCATGCGCAAGGACGTGCTGGCCAAGTGCTACGGCGGCGACATCACCCGCAAGCGCAAGCTATTGGAAAAGCAAAAGAAGGGCAAGAAGCGCATGAAGATGGTGGGCAGCGTCGAGATTCCCCAGGAAGCGTTCATGTCGGTGCTGCGCCTGGATGAGGACTAATCGGTGCGGTGCTGCAAGGCTGCCAGATAGGCGCGATGAGTGCGCTCCTGAACCTCCAGCAGCATCTGCGCCTGGCCGTCCATGAACCCCTCCAGCAGCGCGTTGCAGAAGGCGCCTGCCACTTCGGGAAGCTCAGCTAGAGGATCGAACTGTCGTCGCACGGCGCGCCGCACTGCCTCGGTCATCTCCAACGCTGAGCGCGTGCCGATGCCTTCACGAGCCAGCGCCTTGCCATAGTCCAGCGCCGCAGTCTGTTCTCTGTGCTCGACAAAGGCGAAAAACTGCTGTGCCATCTGGCCGGCCAGCTCGTTGATCCGTCGCGGTGCCACGCTCAAGCGGCTGGAGAAGACCGTCGAGCGCAGCGCCTTGGCAATGTCCGCCGCCAGGCTGGCCTGGTCGAGAGGCTGCGTCAACGTGGTTGGCTGTGAAATTTCTTCCGGCATCACTATCCCTCCTGAATTGCAGGCCAGAGTCAGTGACTGACTTATAGCACATCCTGGACATGACTCCAAACTTCAGCGCCCCCCCGGTTCGGCTGGCTGAGCTACTCAAACGACACGACTTGCACCTGAAGAAGGGACTGGGGCAGAATTTCCTGGCCGATCCTGTGCATCTGGACCGCATCGTCGCCGCGGCCGAGCTGGCACCGGACGATGTGGTGATCGAAGTCGGTCCGGGCGTGGGTACACTGACCGCGCGGCTGGCCAGCCAAGCCGGCCGCGTCGTGGCCGTGGAGTTGGACGCCAGCCTGCTGCCGGCGCTGCACGAGACCCTGGCCGCGTACGACAACGTGACCATCGTCCAGGGTGACATCCTCCAACTCGACCCCGGCCAATTGTCAATGGTCAATGGTCAATGGTCAATAGCCAACGATCAGCCGTCAGCCAATTCCGATTCTTCATTGACACTTGACAATTGCCCATTGACCATTGACCATTACAAGGTGGTCGCCAACCTCCCTTACTACATCACCTCGGCCGCGATCCGCCACCTGTTGACCGCCCAAAAACCGCCGACCCTGCTAGTGCTGACGGTGCAGCGCGAGGTGGCGCAGCGCATCGTGGCCCGCCCGCCCGACATGAGCCTGCTGGCGGTGAGCGTGCAGTTTTACGCCCAGCCGGATATCGTAGCGCGCATCCCAGCCGGCGCGTTCTATCCTCCACCCAAGGTAGATTCGGCCATTCTGCGCCTGCGGCCGTGGGACCAGCCCCCAGTAGATGTGCCGGATGTGGATGCGTTTTTTGCTGTCGCGCGAGCTGGCTTCGGCCAGCGGCGCAAACAGCTCAGGAACTCGCTGCGCGTCAACCTAGAGCTGCCCCAAGAACAGATCGACGCCATACTCAGCCAGGCGCAGATCGATCCGCAGCGCCGTGCTGAGACGTTAACGCTGGCCGAGTGGGCGCAGTTGGCGCACGCCTGGCGCGGCGGCATCAATACCCGCTAGCGCGCTTCGGCGTTGGTGGCATACTCGTTGAACGACGAAGAAGAGGTGTATCAGCTATGAACTATCCGATAACCCTTGGGGGCTTTGAAGGACAGACAATTGAAGTCCAGACGGCCGGTATGTGGTCCGGCCCAAAGCTGCTGGTCAACGGACAGCCGGCAGCCAAAGGGGCGAAGCGCGGCCAGATGACCCTGACCAACAACTCTGGCCAGCAGGTCGTTGCCGCCTGGCACCCACGTTTCCTGGGATTGGACGTCCCCCAACTGGCCGTGGATGGCGAGGTCATTGAAGTCACTCAGCCCCTGCCCTGGTACGCCTGGCTGTGGAGTGGATTACCCATCCTGCTGCTGTTCATCGGCGGCGCGTTGGGCGGCGTCGTGGGCATTGTGGCCTTCACGGTCAACGCCGGCATCTTCCGCTCCAACCGATCGACGGCTGTCAAGTTCTTGCTTACAACCGTCGTCTCGCTGCTGGCAGGCGTGATCTACTTCGTGTTGGCGGTGCTGCTATCCATGGCGCTTGGCGGAGCGTGATGCCCACCCGCTAGTTCGGCAGCAACCTGATCCGCGTAGACGCCGCGGTACTGCGGCGGCAACATGTGGGCCAGGCGCAACATCATTTCCTCGGTGTAGTGGGCCCGCTGCTGGGCTCTGGCCTTGCCCGGTGTGCCTTCCAAACGAAAGGGCTCGCCGACAATGACCACGATGTGGGGACGGCGCAACCGCTTCCAGTGGCGCTCCGCCAGTTCCTGACCGTAGGCAGCCACGGGCACGATGGTGGGACCGGTGCGCGCCGCCAGATAAGCGGCGCCGTCGCGCGCCTCTTGCAGCGCTCCGGTCTTGCTGCGCGTCCCCTCCGGCGCCAGGGCCAGAACGTCGCCGCGCTTGAGCACCTCCTCTGCCTCGGCCAGCGCACCTCGATCAGGCTCGCCGCGCGCCACGAAGATCGCGCGCTGGCTCCAGCGGATCACGTCGCCGATCACGGGCCGATGCTCCCACTTGTCGGCCGTGAACATCACCGCCGGCCGCTCAATGATCGCGACGCCGATGATGGGGTCGAGCCAGTGCAGGTGGTTCATGATCAACATGGTCACCCCTGAAGAAGGGATGTTTTCCACGCCATGCACCTCCATGCGAGTCGTCAGGCGCAGGCCAACCCAAGCCAGATTATGTAGGAATCTGACGCGCCAAGGCAATTTGGTGTTGGTTTTTGGGCTCATAAGTCCTTGCTGAATGCTCAGAAATGACATTTCTCAGAAGAAATTCATTTCTTGATCCGCACTCGCTTATTGCAGTTGTCGGCCCTGGGCCTGGATCGTGTAGGTTAGCACGGGGCCAGCCGGGACGATCTCGAAGGAAAAATCGGCTTCGCCGCCGCCAAGGGCGATGGTTGGCGGATCGCTGGCCATGCTGCGCGTGCCCACTACCCGGCCCAGCGGATCATACAGGGTGGCAACCACCAGCACGTCCACTGCTTCTGTGGGGCCGGCGTTGCGCACCCTGCCCGCCAGGGCCACCAGCCCCGGACCGTGCTGCTCCAGCACCACGCCCACTGGCTCCAGGTCGCGCTGCATGGTGCCGACGTAGGCCGGAACCGCCGACAAGACTGTTGCTTGATAGTTGGCATAACGCTCAGGCGCTTCGCTGAAGAACACGGCGAAGGGGGAGCGTTGGCCGGGCGCCAGCGCATCCAGCGCCGCGGTAGCTGACTGGCTGGCCAGCAGGCGATCGGCGTCGTCAAAGAGCGCAATCTGCACGACCACCCGCTCCAGGTCCCTGGCGCTGGCATTGACCACCTCGCCCAGAACGGTTAGTTCGCCCAGCGGGCTGGGGTGGAAGTAGACGTTCTGCACCACGGCCGGCAGCGGGGTCGGCGTGACTGTGGGCGTGGGCTCGGCCGGCCCGCCCCAACCGGCCACCGGGATCAGTAGCTGCTGGCCGACCTGCAAGGCGCGCTCGTTTTCAATGCCGTTGACCTCGCGCAGCAGGTCGCGCGACACACCATACTTAGCTGCAATGATGAACAAGTTCTCGCCCGCCTGGATGCTGTGAATGATCGGCTCCGGCGTGACGGTGGGCGTGGCCGTGGGCGGCGCGATGTAGCTGTCGGCCGTGGCTGTAGGCACGATGACGGGAGGCGCAGGGCTGCCTGTGG
Source organism: Anaerolineae bacterium (assembly GCA_041300885.1). GTDB lineage: Bacteria > Chloroflexota > Anaerolineae > JAAEKA01 > JAAEKA01 > JAAEKA01. The sequence continues at coordinate 5,338 of JBFYTD010000083.1, forward strand.
GGGTGCGGGTAGCCGCAACCCTGACCGGCGGGCGCGTCACCAGTTGGCCGCAGGCAGCCAGCAAGAATAGCGTCAACAACAGCGGAGCCAGCCCGCCAAGCTTCCTTCCAGTCATCACCGGTGCATTATACCACAGGTCTACGCTGGCATGGACAGCCAGCTTGTGATAGAATAGCGGACGCTACCCTAATTTCGTCAGATATCGCACGCTAAGATGCAAAGACCGCCAAGATATCTGCACTTTGCGTGCTTTGCGCCTTTGCGTGCGATAGAATCACAACGCATTGACGACTATCTTCCCGTTCGAGGGATGGAAACACAGGCTATGCCAGACACAGCGACCACCGCACAATCCAACTTCATTACCGATATCATCGACGGCCACAACCAGAGCGGCCGCTTCGCCAGCCGCGTGCATACCCGCTTTCCCCCGGAGCCCAACGGCTACTTGCACATCGGCCACGCCAAGTCGATCATGCTCAACTACGGCATGGCCCAACAGTACGGCGGCAAGTTCAACCTGCGCTTCGACGACACCAACCCGACCAAAGAGGAGCAGGAGTACATCGACGCCATCACCGAGGACGTGCGCTGGCTGGGCGCGGACTGGGAAGACCGGCTGTTCCACGCCTCCGACTACTTCCAACAGCTCTACAACTGGGCTGTGCAGTTGATCAAGCAGGGCCAGGCCTACGTCTGCGACCTAAGCGCCGATGAGGTGCGGGAGCACCGCGGCACGCTGACCGAGCCGGGCCGCCCCAGCCCCTATCGCAATCGCCCGATGGAGGAGAATCTGGACCTGTTCGCGCGCATGAAAGCCGGCGAGTTCCCGGACGGCAGCCGCACCCTGCGCGCCAAGATCGACATGGCCGCGCCGAACCTGAACCTGCGCGACCCGGTGATGTACCGCATCCTGCATGCCGAACACCCGCGCACCGGCAACGCCTGGTGCATCTACCCAACCTACGACTGGGCCCACGGCCAGTCGGACAGCATCGAGGCCATCACGCATTCCATCTGCACACTGGAGTTCGAAGATCACCGGCCGCTCTACGACTGGTACATCCAGGCGCTGGGCATCCATGCGCCGCAGCAGATCGAGTTCGCCCGCCTGGCTCTCACTTACACCCTGATGAGCAAACGCCGCCTGCTCAAGCTGGTCAACGAGGGCATCGTCAGCGGCTGGAACGACCCGCGCATGCCGACATTGAGCGGGCTGCGCCGCCGCGGCGTGACCCCTGACGCGCTGCGTGACTTCACCGAGCGCATCGGCGTGGCCAAGAACAACAGCATGGTGGATCTGGCCCTGCTGGAGTACTCGATCCGGCAAGACCTGAACCAGCGAGCGCGGCGGGTGATGGGCGTGCTGGACCCGCTCAAGGTAACGCTGATCAACTACCCGGAAGGCCAGGTGGATTGGTTGGACGCCGTCAACAACCCGGAGGACCCGGCGGCGGGCGTGCGCCAGGTGCCCTTCAGCCGCGAGCTATGGATCGAACAGGATGACTTCCGCGAGACGCCGCCGCCCAAGTATTTCCGCCTGACTGTGGGCCGCGAGGTGCGGCTGCGCTACGGCTACTTCATCAAGTGCGTAGATATGGTCAAGAACGCAGACGGCCAGGTGGTCGAGCTGCTCTGCACCTACGACCCAGAGACGAGGGGCGGCAGCGCGCCCGACGGCCGCAAGGTCAAGAGCACCATCCATTGGGTATCGGCGGCCCATGCGCTACCGGCCGAGGCGCGGCTCTACGACCGGCTTTTCGTCACCGAGAACCCGGACGACGTGCCCGAGGGCGGCAACTGGATGGACAACCTCAACCCGCACTCGCTGGAGGTGCGCCACTGTTATGTCGAGCCCAGCGTGGCCGGCGCAGCCCCGGGCGATCGCTACCAGTTCGAGCGCCTGGCCTACTTCTGCGTCGATCCCGATTCCACGCCCAACAAACTGGTCTTCAACCGCACCGTGGCGCTGAAGGATGAGTGGGCGAAGGTTCAGAACAGACAGTAGATTGATAGATTGGTCAATTGGTAGATTGGTAGACTGGCGAACGCAGGACGCGTCGTGTCCGACCAATTTACCAATGTACCCATCTACCATCTTCTTACCGACCATGAAACGCACCTACGCAGCCGACATCAAGCCCGACGACCAGGTTTCTGGCGTGTTCCGCGTGCTGGAGGCGCGGCTGGCGCCCTATCGCGACGGCAGCAAGGGACACTTTATGCACCTGCT
>JBFYTD010000580.1:0-2614 GCA_041300885.1 Anaerolineae bacterium
ATTAAGGTGGACAGCTTCGCGGTGCAGCAGCGGCTGGGCTTTGTGGGCAAGGATCCGCGTTGGGCCGTGGCCTACAAGTATCCCAGCCAGGAGGCCGCCACCCGCCTGCTGGAGATTCGTGTCAACGTTGGGCGCACCGGCACCATTAACCCCTACGCCGTGCTGGCCCCTGTGCAGGTGGGCGGCGTCACCGTTCAACATGCCACGTTACATAACTACGACTACGTGCGCGACAACGACATTCGCGTCGGCGACATGGTGCTGGTCAAGCGCGCCGGTGAGGTGATTCCGCGCGTGCTGGGGCCGGTGCTGGACCTGCGCACCGGCCAGGAGCAGGTCTGGCAAATGCCGGAGCGCTGTCCCGTCTGCGGCGAGCCGGTAGTGCAGCCCGAGGGGGAGGTGGCCTTCTACTGCACCAACTCCGCCTGCCCGGCCCAGTTGGTGCGCGGCGTGGAGCATTTCGTCGGCCGCGGCGCGATGGACATCGAGGGCTTCGGCATCCGCCAGGCCGAGCTGTTCGTGGAGAAGGGCTACATCCGCGACTTGGCCGACATCTATTACCTGCCCTGGGACGAGATTGTGGCGCTGGAGGGCTACGGCCAGCGGCGCGTGGCCAACCTGCAGTCCGCGGTCGATGCCTCCAAGGCCCAGCCGCTGGCGCGCGTGCTGACCGCGCTGGGCATCCACGGCGTGGGCGGCGTAGTGGCCGAGGCGCTGGCCGGCCATTTCGGCAGTGTGGAAGCGCTGATGGCTGCCGAGCCGGCCGCGATGGAGAGCATCCCCGGCATCGGCCCCAAACTGGCCGCCAGCGTGCATGAGTGGTTCAGCCACGAGCCCAACCGGGCCGTGGTACACAAGCTGGCCGCGGCAGGCGTGCGGCTGGCCGAGGAGCAGGTCTCGGTCGAGGCCGGCCCGCAGCCGCTGGCCGGCCAGACCTGGGTCATCACCGGCACGCTGCCGACCTTGAGCCGCGAGGCTGCGGCCGCGACAATCAAAGCCCACGGCGGCAAGGTGGCCGGCTCGGTCAGCAGCAAGACCAGCTACCTTTTGGCCGGTGAGAAGGCCGGCAGCAAGCTGGACAGCGCGCTGAAGCTGGGCGTGCCTGTGGTGGGTGAAGAGGACTTGCTGCGCATGCTTGTGGCTTGAGTAACTTGTCGGTGCGTTTTGACGATTTTGTAACGTCGTTCCGCTAGACTGCCTGCACAGGCCGCTGCGCAGTAGAAAATCGAAAAATTGCGGCTCTATCGTGTCAGAAAACGGCGTCTGTCTGCGTTCAACCAGATAGCAACAGGAGTGGCGCTGGCCGGTAGAATGCCTGGGCGAGCGTGGTACGGCTAATGGACGTCGCAGGCCAGGCCAAACCCCGCGTCTGGCAGTTTGACAAATAGGCTGGTGAATGTTACTATCGGTCTACCTCATCGTGCCGGCGAAGGTGCGATCAGCCCGTTCACAGTCCGATACTGTCAGTCCTGGTCTTGAGTGAGTGTTCGAACGCTTGCAGAAGACAGCCAATTCGTCGTTTTTCATGTGATGCCCAAAATACGTATTGCAGGCTTTACAAATCCCAAAAGCTGTGTTATAATCAGGGCATCCTACACGCAGACGACTGAGTCTCAGGCCAAGTTCTGCAACTGCCTGCGCACCACAACAAACTGAATCCGGAGTTTGGAGGCATATGAAGATGAACCGAAGCAAATTGATGCGACGCATGAGCGTTATCGTGGCCCTGGTGGCTGTTCTGGCCGTGGCGGCCGGCACGCCCGTTTTGCAGGCTCAACCCGAGGCCGGTACGATCTCAACTGGCGCGGCGTCGGTCTGGAATGGCCATAGCTGTCCGGCCAACGTTCCGGTCAACATTGCCGGCTTGAGCGCGGGCTTGGGCGGCTACGAGACCAAAATTGCCTGGCCCGCGGGCCGCTTCGACAACACGGCTGCCAACGTGGGCGTCACTGTCAGCGTCTACCTGACCAACGGCGGCACGAGGCAAAACTCTGCGAGTGGCACGCCCCTGCTGAAAGCTGTCTCCGGTGACACGGTCAAGTTCGGCGATTACTCCTGGGGCGCCGGCAACCCGCCTGGCAATATGGCCAATGGCGACTTGGCAACGGTTGCTCTGAAGCCCACCGCCACTTGCGGCGCGGCGGCGCTGACCATGTCTGAGACGCAGTTGGTGGACATCAACGGCAGCGTGATCGGGTTGGACGGTCAGACTGGCAGTTTGGTGAGTGTGTTCAGCCGGTACGACGTTAATGGTGTTCAATCGACGATCAACTCAGGTGACGTCAATGCTGTTGTGGCTAAGATCGGAACTGTATTGACAGGCCCATGTGATGCGAACTATCGGTACAACGTCAACTTGGTTCAATCCACAATCAATTCTGGTGACGTAAATGCAGTTGTAGCGAAGATTGGTCAAACTACAACTGTAGCGTGCGTGAATTAGCTGGTTGGATCAGGAAGCCGAAAAGGCAAATGTTCAGGGTCAACGTAGGTTAGCTTGCGTTTATGGATCCTGATGATCTATCTTTGTAGGCAAATTAGGAGAAAATTACATGGGAACTCGTCCGATCATTGCACTTCTGCTCTTGGCAATCCTTTTGCTGGCTCCTGTTGC
>JBFYTD010000581.1:0-2614 GCA_041300885.1 Anaerolineae bacterium
TTACGATTCGGGCCTTGCTCGCCGGCGAGCAAGTTACATTCAAAGGCCAGCACGTCCAGTTGGATAAAGCGAAGTTGGTACCCCCACCTGTACAAGCTCCTCCAGTTTCATTAGGCGTGATAGGTTCTAAGTCGCTGGCTCTTTCCGGGCGAGTAGCAGATGGCACCATCCTGAGTGAATATTCGAATCCCGCGTATGTTGCTTGGGCAAAGGAGCAAATGGCAAGCTGAATAGTAAACGATCGAGCACATCGTTTGACCATTTTTGCTTTTGCCTGTGCGGCAACGACAAAATCTGAAGCTTGCCAGAAATTACGGCCAATGGTCGCCGAAGCAATCGCATCGGGTGGGATTGATACCAAACTTGCACCAATGGGGATCTTGCCCCAAGTCCTGGAGTATCGGGAAAGGGGAGGTCAAGCGTACCTGGAAAAGCAGATGCCAGATGAGTGGATTGAGCAGTTGACGGTTGCTGGAACCGCGCAAGACTGGCGACTGGCGATCGATAAGTTTGTCGAATTAGGTGCACAATCTGTAGTTTTGGTGCCGATGCCGGATGCGGGAGTAGATGAAGTCGAGAAGTTTGCTCAACATATTGGGTAATTTAAGTAGTTCACAATTCTCACGCAAAGACGCCAAGAACGCCAAGGATGCGCCTTTCTTTGCGGCCTTTGCGCCTTTGCGTGCGACAGAACCGTGAACTACTGAACTCTCAGGATGGCTGAACTTCGCCGTTCGGCGGCTGCTCGCTCTCCTTCGTTCCTACCAGGAGAAGACCTCACGGCTGCTTCAGGTTCGTACGATGTCTACACCGCACACCACAGCGTCCAGGCGGAACTCCAGCGCTTAGCGGCGCAGGCGCGCTCGGGTTGGGAGAAGGAAGCCCGCGTCTTGTCCTGGTTTGGCGTCCGCGATGGGCAATCCATCCTCGAACTCGGCAGTGGCCCTGGGTATTATGGTGGGCCCGTGGCAACCCTCTAGCCGTGCAGTCCGATCTAGCGTTTCCTAACTTTCCACTGCGGCCAGCACGTCCCGCAGGCGTGCGCTGAAGAGTAGGCTGCGGGAAGGAGGCGCGCCAGCCGCCCAGCGCACCAGGCGGATCTCGCCGTCGGCGATCTCGATGCCGGTGATGGAGCCATCGCTGTAGGCGCAGCAGCCGCTGTTGAAATAGCTGGGCTTGCGGCCCGGCAGCGTCACTGCCTCCGCTACCTGCTCGGCTACCCAGGTGGGGTCCACGTCGGCTGCCAGGATCTGCATCGGCATCATCTGCATGGCCTGCTCGAAGCTGAGGCCCTCCCAGACAGGATGGTGGGTGTGGCCGGCGAAGAGCACAAGATGCGGGCGGCTGGCGGCGAAGCTGTACATGGCCAGCTCGTGCTTCTGGCGCAGCTCGTAGTTGTTGCTGGGCGTGTTGGACGGGACGTTGAAGGCGCGCTGGATGGGCCGCCAGATGTAGCGCACGACCAAGGCAGACAGCCGGGCGAAGCGTTCGGAATCGGGCGTGCCCTGGTGGCCGTGCAGAAACATCAACTCGCCCAACGCCTCCCCCTGGTCGTGGACCATCATACGCAGGCTCTCTAGCACCGGCTGGCCCGCCAGATAGGGACCCAAATGCTGTTCAACCTGCTTGCTGTCATACCATTGGTCGTCGTGGTTGCCCACGAAGCGGGCATAGCGGCCAGGGGTGACGCCCTCCGCAAAGAGCAGCTCTTGGTTGAGGACGTCAGCATAGTGGCGGATTACGGGGCCGGGGCGGTTTTCCCACAGCTCCTCGACATCGCCCAGCAAGAATAGCTCGAATGCCTGCTGCCAGTAGTGCTCCAGCGCGGCCAGGTAGGTTCGATAGCAATGCCGAAAGTCATCGGCGCGGTCACCCCGGCCCTTGTGCAGGTCGGAGAAGAGGATCAGCCGCAGGTCAGCCAGCTCGCGACCGTCGTCAATGACTGCGCTGGTGTAGACTTCGGCAAGACGCCTGGCGACTGTAGCGTTGTAGTCGTTCATGGATAATCCTCCGAGAAGTCAAGCCTGGTAAGGCCCATTGACACAATTATAGCCACTTCTAGCTCAGCACGCAAGGCAACGCGTGGTTTCCGAACCGGCCAACCTGCCGACCGATTCCTCAACCATGCCACACAGGGCCTTATCATCTCCTGAACATGGTTGCGCTATCCTTGGGACAGAAAAGAGGATGACGCCTGATGGACACACGATTTCCTGCTAACCCAGCTCACTTCAGTTGGCCGACGCTGCCAGGGCCGTTGCCTCAGCACGGTTGGGGCCAGCCAAGCCCCGGCAATGCCAACTTCCGCCGCCTGCTGGGCCAGTTCGAGCCAATCGGCCTGGCGCCGTAGCCTTGACAACTCGTGCGCGCACATGCACAATGCGCCCATGCCCAACACCAACAACTTCTCCCCCGAAACTGCGGCCGGCGCAGCCTTGCGGCTGGCCGGCCGCTTGATCGACGCCATCGGCCCGCGGCCATCCGGCAGCGCAACCTCCCGCCAGACGGCCGACGCCTTGCAAGACGAAGCCGCGCAGTTCGCCGACCGCACCTGGAGCGAGGATTTCGCCGTCCACCCCGGCGCGTTCCTGGGCTGGATCCGCCTGCTGGTGCT
>JBFYTD010000582.1:0-2611 GCA_041300885.1 Anaerolineae bacterium
CGTCGCGCGCAGCAGCAGGCCGTTGTTGCTGGCCGGATTGGCCAGCCAGTTGACGACGGCGTCGGTTACGTCCAACCCCCAGCGCACGTTGACGCTCTCTAGCAGCCGGCTGTCCAGCGCAGTCCCTGAGCGGTCGCCCGGCACGCCGTTGGCCCCAGCCTGACTCCAGGGCTGGCCGGCTGCCGCCTGCAGCCAGGTGCTCTGGTTCTCAACCCAGGGCCGATTGACCTGGTAGGCGGCGTACTCGGTGCTGTTGCTGTTGCTACGGCTGCCGGTGTACAGGCTGAGCGCAGCCCCGCGCACGCCGTTGCTTAGCGCCTGGGGCGGCACGCCAGCCAGGTCGAACCGGATCAGCCCGTTGCGCACATCTGGTGTACGCAAACGCACCTGGGCTGCGCCGCCGTAGCCGGTGGAGGGGTTCCAAAGGTCGATGAAGGTATCCCGCGTGCCGCTATAGCCGTTGATCCCCTCTTGCAGCGTCAGGGTGGCCATGGGCAGCGGCGCCTGGCCGGGGTAAACCGTCACGCGGTGCGAGCCCGGCCCCAGGCCGAAAAGCGCCCGGCCATCGACCAGATCGACCGCCTGCGCATTGAACGTAGCCTGGTCTACGGCCAAATCTTCCACTACGTAGCGGGTCAGCGGTAGCCCCAGGCTGGCCACGTCCACCGCCGCGTCCAGCCCCACCGAGTCCACCAGGTGCAGCGCCACCGAGCCGGCGGCCGCCTCTGCGCGCGCCGTGGTCCAGCGGGCGGCCGTGCCCTGCTGGGTGAGCTGCGTCCACCACAGGGTGGTGGAGGTGTCGGTGATGGCGTCGATGGCTGTAGGAGGCGCGCCGCGCACGTGGAGGGCCAGCCACTGCACGATGGAAGGGTAGCCGCCGGGCACAGGCGTGACGTGGTCGCCGGGGAAGGTGATGAATGTCACCGGCGCCTGGGGCGCAGCCGCGCGGATGGCATCGACCATGTCCTGGGAATGGTGCGGCAGGACCGTAAGGTCCTCGGTGGCATGGTAGACCAGCAGCGGCGTGTGGGCGAAGTTGCGGGCGAAGTAAATCGGAGAACGGCGCTGATACTCAAAGGGGACCTCGCTGGGCGTGCCTCCCAGCTCCTGCTCGATCTTCAACTGCCGTCCCACCTGGGACTCCTGGTGCCACAGGCGCAGATCAGTCGGGCCGCGGTCGTCCACCACGGCCGCGAACAGGCCGGGGTTCTTGGCCGCGGTCACCAGGGCGATCTGCCCGCCCATGGACCTGCCCGCCATGTAGATGCGATCCGGGGCGACGTTGTAGCGCTCGCGCACCCACTGGATGCTGTCCAGAATGTCCTGCTGGCTGGCGCGCGAGGCCAGCGGGTGCTCGTAGGGGGGATCGGGAAATGCGCTGCGTTCGCCGTGCATGTCGGCCGAGACCAGCAGCCAGCCCGCGTCGTTGGCGGCTTGGCCGAAATCGCCCAGCGGCCCCCAGCGGTCCTCGCCCCAGCCATGCACGACCACCAGCAGCGCCGTGGGCTGGACGGGCTGATAGCTGGTGGGGATTTGCAGCGCGGCCGGCTGGGTGGTGCCGTCGTAGCTGCTGGTGAAGGTGAAGTCCACCACCTGGGCGGCCGTCAGATCGTCCCCTTGCAACACCAGATGGACGTTGGTCATCCCCCATTCATCGGGTTCGCCGCCAGGGCGCAGCGCTGAGGTCAGCCGCACCCGGTTCAGCCCCTGGCTCACCAGGGCCGGATCGATAGCCCATTCCTTCGTGGCGCCGGGGTTGGGAATGCAGCGTGTGCCGTTGGTGGCGATACCGTCAATGATGCTCTGGCCAATGAGGGTGTTGTTGAGAAAGATATCGTTGCGCGCGCCGACGTTGAACTCGTCGCCCACCAGCTTGGCGCTGCTGACCGTGCCCGTCCAAACGATATGCATGGCCCCTTCAGGGTTATTGGCATCGGTGTAACCTGACCACAAACACCCCGTGCTGGTAGACGAGGCCGTACCCTGTGGAAAGCTGGCAGGCGCAAAAGTTGGCAGCGGCTCTTGCCGGTCAGGCTGGGCCAGGCCGACGCGGGTCAGGCCCAACAGGGAGCCAACGACCAGCAGCACAGCCAGGACCGTCCAGGGCCGGCGGCTGACATGAACGATAGAAGCGGCCCGTCGGGGCCGCTGCGCTGGTTGAAAAGTCATACGTCGATCTCACTTTGGAACGTCAAGCAGGCATTATACTGCAAACGCAGCAGTTGGCGAGTCGCCAGGCGGCAGGCAACGCGCGTTGATTATCACCCCCAATGGTAGCGCAATGGGATTAAATTCCGATGAACAAGGCAGTGTGCCAGGATGACAGTTTTGTAACGCGCCCATATGTCCGGCTACCAGCCGGACACACAACCGTCACGCTGCTGGTACAGTCGGGCGTTAGTCCCAGCGTGTTTTGCTCTAGCCGGTTCACGGAACCGGCTAGAGCGGTAACGATGGACGCACTTACGCCACCGTCTGCTAGCGTGACCTACGGAGCTTGATCTCCGGCCGCCGCATCCTCTTCGTCCAGCCAAAGCTGCAACACCAGGCGGAAGACGTCGGTATCGGTGATGATGCCCACCAGTTGACGCCGTCCAGGCCCGCTGAGCGC
>JBFYTD010000583.1:0-2611 GCA_041300885.1 Anaerolineae bacterium
CCCGGCCAGCCAGCCGGGGGTCGAGGTGTTGGCCGAGAAGGGCATCGACATCAGCGACCACCGCGCCCACACAGTGGACGAGCGAGAGATCGCCGAGGCTGACCTGGTGTTAGTGATGGAAGAAGCCCACCGCCGCACGCTGTTCTACAACTATCCCCACCTGCTGGGCAAGATCTTTCTGCTCAGCGAGATGTCGGGCAACTACCACGACATCAAAGACCCCTACCGCCAGCCGAAAGAAGCCTACGAGCGCACAGCCAACGAGATGGCAGCGCTGATCGAAAACGGCTATCCCACGATCCTGCGCCGCCTGCGCATTGCCCGGGCGTAAGGCGGGGAGCGGGGGATGGGGAGCGGGGAACGATGTCGCCGTTCTGGCCAGTCAGTGCGCAGCTACCGCGCTGGCTACCCTGGCCGCGCTTCTTTTGCCAACACCCAATAGGGATACGCCCCGTAGTAATAGGCCAGCAGCAGGCACAGCTTCAGGCCGCGCAGCCCGTCGCGGTAGCCTTGCAGCGTCAGGTAGCGGCGGCGGAACTCGCGCAGGGGCTGGAGGATGAAGTTGTGCGGCCGCGGCCGGATGCCGCGCTCCTGCAGAATGCGCGCCTCGTAGGCGGCATAGCGCCGCTGCTTGGCATGAAACTGCGCCCAGGTGTCGTAGTTGTAGTGGATCAGCGGATTTTGCAGGTTGCCGCTGGGGCCGTCCAGCAGCACCACCTCATGCACCGGCCGCTCCAGGTCATAGCGCGCCCGGTCGATGCGCATCACGCGCAGTTGATAGTCGGGGTAGAAGCCGCCGTGGCGCACCCGCTGGCCCACGATGATGTTCCAGCGCGGCACGCCCCAGCCCACCTCGGGCCGCTCGGCGATCACCTGGCGGATCTCCGCGGCCAGCTCCGGCGTGGCCCGCTCGTCGGCGTCGACGAAGAAGGCCCAGTCTGCTCCCAGCGCCGCGGCCTCCTCCAGCGCCGCGTTGCGCTGCCGGGCCCAGCCGTCGAAAGGCCGCTGCACCACCAGGGCGCCGGCCGCGCGCGCCAGGTCAGGCGTGCCGTCGTCGCTGAAGGAGTCGGACACCAGCACCCCATCGGCCCAGCGCACGCTGTCGATGCACTCGGCGATATGGCGGGCCTCGTTCTTGGTCAGGATAATGGCGAACAGGGTCATGGTTGCTCCGGTTTGGACGCAGATTCTCGCTGGCTGCGCACGCAGATCAGAAGCTTTGCACCGATGCTCCGATCAGCGTTCATCTGCGTTCATCTGCGTCCCATCGGTTCCATTCGCCCCCAACGTCATCCGTTCGACCTCGGCGTAGGCTTCCAGACGTTGAGGCAGGTCGGTTGGGGCTTGCTGGCGGGCGCGGCGCGCTTCGGCGCGCAACCCCTGGCGCAGCAGCGCGGCTGCGGTTCGATTGAACAGCGGGCTGTGGTAACGCTTGAAATAGCGCAGCCGGCTCTGCCACAGGGCTGTGAAAGAACGGCTGCGAAACTGGCTGCTGCTGGCGCCGGCCACGTGAACCACGCGCGCGCTAGGGACGCAGTACACGTTCCAACCGGCCCGCTGCGCCCGCCGCTGCCAGTCCATCTCCTCGCAGTACATGAAGTAGCTTTCGTCCAGCAGGCCCACCTGGCGCAGGGCCTCGCCGCGCGCCAGCAGCGTGGCGCCCAACACGAAGTCCACAGGGAAGGGCTGGCTCTGATCGTAGAGCTGGCGGCTATAGCGGCCGTTGAGCCGCGAGTCGAGCAGGGGCTGGTTCAGCCGGCCGGGCGGCGGAAAGAAATCCAAACCGAGCTGGGCCAGGCCGGGGAAGCGAAATGCGCCATGCTGGAAACTGCCGTCAGCATAGGCCAACTGCGCACCACACGCGCCGGCCTGTTTCATCGCGTCGAGGGAGCGCACCAACTGCGCCGCTGCATCGCCCTGCACCACCGTGTCGGGGTTGAGCAGCCAGACGTGGCGCGGCTGGCCGGCGGGACGCGGAACATCGGTCGCCCAGGGGTAGGTGCTCAGCGGTCGCGCCTCGGCGGCCAAGGGCGCGAAGCCCAGCGCCTGCAACGCCACATTGTTGCCGGCCGAGTAGCCCAGATTCTCCGGGCTGGCAACCAGCCGCACCTGCGGGAAATCCGCCCGCACCATGGCCGCGCTGCCGTCGGCCGAGGCGTTGTCCACCACCCACACCTCAGCCGCCAACGCCGGCGCGCCGGCCAGGCTGGCAAACAGCGACTCCAGGCACGCCTTTAGCAGCGCCCGCACGTTGTAACTGACGATGACGATGGCTAGGTCCATGGTTGCATAGACTGGGTAAATTGGTAGACCGGTAAATTGGTCAGATTTCTCGGCAACCCACCAATTTTCCAATCTACCAATCTACCAACTCCCACTACGGCGCACCCACATTTACACTAATCCGATCGACGTAGTTGTTGGCCACGCTGACGAACTCGTGGATCAGCCCTCCCCACCAGAAGTTGGTGCCGACGGGCGGCGGCTGGTCGAACTCGATGCAGCCTGAGACCTGCGAGCGCTGGCCGGGCAGCAAGTACCACTGCTCCACCCCGTCGATCACCCGCATCTCCAGGTCCTCCGGCCGGCCGATGGCCCAGCGGAAGGGGAA
>JBFYTD010000584.1:0-2608 GCA_041300885.1 Anaerolineae bacterium
CTCGGGCTTGGGATCGATTTGGTTGCTGATCAGGTCGTAGGGCTTTTCCTCCCACCACAGCTTTTCGATGCGCTCCTCGTGCATGTCCACGATCACCCAGACAGCGCCGCTGTCGGTCATGAAGGTCGCGCCGGCGCACAGCCGGCCGGCCGTACAGATCGTCTCGGCGTTGCTGGGATCCATCAGGCGGGTCTGCTCAGGCGTCGGCCGGTAGCCCAGCGCGGCTTGCACATCGGGGTCGTTCTGGATGATCTCGACCGCGCGCTGGTAGAGCGCCGGGGGAATCATCGGGTGCGAGGCGGGGGTCAGCCAGGCGTCCAGTACCTGGTCGCCGCCCACGTGGACGATGGCGGTGATGGTGGCTGCCTGGTCGAAGTCGAAGATGTCCACCTGATAGCAGGAGCCGTCGCTGCACGCGTCGTAGGCCGGCACGAAGGGATCGCGGAAGGGCAGAATCGTGAAGACCTCGGCGCGCGCGCCCTCGGCATAGCGCTGCACCGGGGGCGACGCCAACGCCAGCCGCTGGGCCTGCTGCTGTTGCGCGGTCAGCGCACGCTCAGTTTGCTGCAACGGCTTGATCGGGCCGGTGTCGGCCACGGCTGCAGGACTCGCCAGCAGGGCAAAAGTCGCAATCAGCAGTGCCAATGCCAGGCCGACCGTCAGGGCCGCCTTGAACCGGTTTTTCTGTTCCGCCATGTTTTGTCTCTCCTTGCCCGGCTGCGCCGGACGGGTCTTTTTGGGGCTGCATGACCGTTCAAGCGTCCCGCGCCTGAACTCAACCAAAATAGCTGCCGTATCGACAGCTAGCAGGCGTGAGTGTAGACTAACTGACGGCCCCTGTCAAATCAATGGACAAGCAAAGCTCAATATCCCCGCGCTTTTTTGAACAAGTATAACGCAGAGCCCGCGCCAGCATAGAACAGGCCAGCGAGGACCAGGGCGAACTTGACGATGGCGCAGCAGCGGGCCACAACCGGCCAGGCGGCCGCAGCTGAACCTTGCAGCACTTGCCACAAGGCGGCGTTTTCCAGCGCATCCAGCAGCGCGGCCAGGCCCAGCCCCCAGGCCAGCAGGAGGCCCAGCGACGCCGCAGCCTGGGGCGAGCGCAGCGAGGTCGCTGCAGTCCGTACACAGGCCAAGGCGACGGCGACGGCATAGAGCGGCATGTAAAGATAGTCCAGCCCGAGGCTGAAGGCCGCGTGCAGTTGGGCGCTGGAGTCCCAGGAGGCGATCATGGTCTGGGAGGCCGCCAGCGTGCCGGCCAGCTCGAAGGAGACGATGCCCAGCGGCGCGGCTGTGGTCTGCAAGGGCCGGCCGATCACTTGCAGCACTGCCGTCATCGCCAGCGTAGCGACAATCAAGGGCGGCAGGGCGCGCCGCTGGGTCGAGGGAGAAAGGCGCGCCAAAGGATGGGTGACGGCCACGAGCTAGGTTGCCAGGGCGGGCGCAGGCTGTCTTTGGCCGCCGCGCAGCAGGCTGACCACCACCAGGGCCAACACGTAGCCGGTGGCCACCCACGCGGCCGTGGCCACCGGCGTGACAGCCATGTGTTTGACGCCGATGCCGGCGAAGGCCCAGGCCAGCACCAGCAGATAGGCCACGTCGCGCCGGGTTAGCGCCACGAGAGTGGCCACCACCAACGCCACGGCCAGGGTGATCACCAGCCATGCCTCCTCGTTGACGCCAAAGCCGGTCCAGTTCCAGTAGCTCAACAGCGCTGTGACGTTGGCAATGGTTGCCACGGTGATCCAGCCCAGGTAGATGCTGAAGGGCAGGTCCACCGTCAGGCGTTCGACCAGGGGGGGGCTGGTGCGGCCGATGCGCAGGCGCAGGTAGATGCCGATCAGCGTGCCCAGCAACACCAGCATGGCCACCAGAGTCAGCGGGAAGAACTGGTAATGCCAGAGCAATATCCAGGCGATGTTGGCCAGCGAGCCGACCAGGAACAGCGTGCGGATGCTGCGCAGGCGCGGGCTTTGCCGCTGGGCCGGCAGCGCCTGATAGACCGCATAGGCCAGCAGTCCCAGGTAGATCAGGCCCCAGATGGCGAACACGTAGCCGGCCGGCGTGAAGTAGACCGGGAAGCTGTCGGAGATCTCGCCGGTCTGCAGGCCGTTGATGGGCAGGGCGTTGGCCAGGCCGTTGACGACGATGGTGGCCACCACGGCCACGACGATCAAGATTTGACGAGTCAGGTCTTTGTTCATGGTTTTGTCTCCTTGGCTTGGGCATAGGCAGCCAGGGTGCGCTCGCGCGCAAAGGCGTGGTCGATGATCGGCGCAGGATAGTCGCTGCCGATGACGCAGCCGGCGCGCCGCTGCTCGCTGGGCGGCATGGTCCAGGGGTTGTGGATGAACTTGACGGGAACGCGGCTTAGCTCCGGCAGCCAGCGCCGCACGTAGTCGCCTTCGGGATCGAACTTCTGCCCTTGCAGCACGGGATTGAAGACGCGGAAGTAGGGGGCTGCATCGGTGCCCACGCCGGCCGTCCACTGCCAGCCGCCGTTGTTGTTGGCCGGGTCGCCGTCCAGCAGGTGCTGCATGAAGAAGCGCTCGCCCCAGCGCCAGTCGATCAGCAGGTCCTTGACCAGGAAGGAGGCCACGATCAT
>JBFYTD010000084.1:0-7539 GCA_041300885.1 Anaerolineae bacterium
ACTGCCGCCCAACGCCTCCAGTCCCAGCTTGTGTTCGTAGTTGTACAGCCCGCTGGATCCAGCGCGCATGTCGCCTGTCCAACTGCGCACACTGTCCGGGACAGGCAGCTTGCCCACCCCTTCCTTTTCCAGCCACACGAAATAGAGGCCTTGAGCCTCGTTGTTGTTGCCGCTGTGGATAAAGGCCAACTGCAGTTTGAGCTCGCCGCTGTTGTCAGTCCAAGTCGGCCCGCCGCGTAGCTCGAACTTGCAGCCATCGTCGCCCCGGGCCACAAGGGCCGCACATTCAGCGGCGTCGCCGGAGGCAGGCGGCGCGGGCGGCTGGGTGGGCGCGGCGGTTGGCGGAGCCACCACCACCGGCCGCGGCGTGGCTGTGGGCGGCGCAGGCACAGGTGTGGCCGTCGGCGGTTCCGGTGTTTCGGTGGGCAGCACGGGAGTGTCCGTGGGCACAGGGGTGTCGGTGGGTATGGGGGTGACCGTCGGCGTCGCCGTGGCGCGCGCCGCCTCGGTGGCGGCCGCGTCGGCCGTCTGTGTGGCCATGGCGATGGCCGCGCTGGTGGGGGTGAAGGTTGGTACCAGCGTCTTGGTTGGCGTCGGGCTGGGCGCTGGCGCTTCAGCCCCACAGGCGCTGAGGGCCATCAGGGCCAACAGCAGCAAAGCCAGCGGGGCTAGCAGGCCGCGGCGGCGACCGTTTGGTTGCTTCGGTGTGCGTTCGAGCATGAAAGTCCATCCTTAATACGGCGCCGGGCATTGTGCAATGCCCGGCGCCGGAGAATTCTGGGCGATTATAACACCGAACGCAGGATGGCTGAAATATCGAGCGGCAATGGTCTGCTGCTGACGTGTCCAGTAAACACGTTGGCAACCCTACGCCGGCCTGTTCGCAGTTACCCCGCCACGCTGCCCAGCCGCCCTTGACCTTGACCGGCAGCTTAACCGACTGTGACCATGCATGGCGCCGCGAAAGTGTCCGGTAGCGATTTCTTGTGGTACAATTCACTCAACCCATCAACCGACCAATCTACCAATCTACAAATCTACCACCACAGGAGCATCCCATGCAATACCGACATCTCGGCTCATCCGGCCTGCAAGTCTCAGCACTCTCTTTCGGCGCCTGGGTCACCTTCAGCCAGCAGTACGGCGAGGACATGGCCTACGACTGCATGAAGGCCGCCTACGACGCTGGCGTCAACTTCTTCGACAACGCCGAGGCCTACGCCCAGGGCAAGGCCGAGGTCGTGATGGGCAATGTCATCAAGCGCGCCGGCTGGAAACGCTCGGACCTGGTCGTCTCGACCAAGATCTTCTGGGGCGGCGACGGGCCCAACGACACTGGCCTCAGCCGCAAGCACCTCCTCGAGGGCACGGACGCCGCGCTGGCCCGCCTACAGATGAACTACGTCGACCTGCTCTTCTGCCACCGTCCCGACATCCACACCCCCATCGAGGAGACGGTGCGGGCCATGAGCTACCTGGTCGACAGCGGTAAGGTCTTCTATTGGGGCACCAGCGAGTGGAGCGCGGCCGACATCATGGAGGCCTACCAGATCGCCCGCCGCGAGCACCTGGTTCCCCCGACCATGGAGCAGCCGCAGTACAACATGGTACACCGTGAGCGTTTCGAGAAGGAATACGCCAAGCTGTACAAGGAGATTGGACTGGGCACGACCATCTGGAGCCCGCTGGCCAGCGGCATCCTGACCGGCAAGTACAACGACGGCATGCCCGAAGGCACGCGTGCGACGCTGGAGGGCTACGATTGGCTGCGCAAGATGTTCGAAAGCCCCGACGGCCAGGCCAAGATCGCCAAGGCCCAGCAGTTGGCTTCGGTTGCTGAAGAGTTGGGCTGCACCCAGTCGCAGTTGGCCCTGGCCTGGTGCCTCAAGAACCCCAACGTCAGCACCGTTATCACCGGCGCCAGCCGCGCCGAGCAGGTGGTGGAGAACATGGCCGCGCTGGACGTGGTGGACAAGCTCACCCCTGAGGTGATGGAGCGCATCGAGGGCATCCTGGACAACAAGCCTGCCCCGCCCAGCGACTTCCGCTAAACCCAAAAGGAGGTATTCAATGGTCACCAATCCGTACAAGTCTGGCTCCAAGCGCTTGCTGGTTGTACTGGTCACGCTCATCCTGGCCAGCCTGCTCTCCGCCTGTGTTGGCATCTCGCAGGAAGTCCCGATGCCGACGCCCGCACCGGGAGCGGAAGCGCCGATCGGCATGCCCAACCCGGCCTCGGTCTACTGCGAGGAACAGGGCGGCCAGTTGGAGATTCGCACGGCGGCTGACGGCGGGCAGTTCGGCGTCTGTACCTTCGCCGATGGCAGCGAATGCGAGGAATGGGCTTTCTACCGTGGTGAATGCGGGCCGGCCGGGCAAGCAGCCCCGACGCCTACGCTGGTCGGTGTGCCTGCGCCCGATGTGGCTGTGGAAGAGATCCTGGCACAGATACAACTGCCGGCCGATGCCTATTCGGACAGCCCCGCTGTCCTGACGCTGCGCGCGCTGGCCGGCAGCCCGCCGCTCTGGGCTCTGTACAGCACGGGGATGCGCAACTACGAGCTGGATCCGGTTCCATCGCATTTCGTGGCCATCTTCACCAAGGACGATGCCGGCTGGCGCGAGCTGGCGCGCATCGACCTGGACCAGATGCCGGCCGAGGACACGCTGTTGGTGGAGCCGCTGCCCGACTACATCGACCCCACGGGCGTGCAGCAGGTGGCCATTGAGCCTAGCCGTATTTGGCTCATCGTGGACGGCGGTGCGGGTGCGCACAGCGGCACGTTCCAACTGCTGAGCTTCGATGGCCAGGCGCTGGCTCTGGAGCTGGCCAGCTCGGCAGCTAGCCCTGGCGCCGGCTTCATCGCCGACGTCAACCAAGACGGCCAGAACGACGTGGTGTTCAACGCCACCGACCCCTACATCTTCTGCTACGCCTGCGGCGTGCGCCATCCCTACTTCGCGGTCCATACCTGGCTGGGCGATGCGCTGGCCCAAGTCGAGCTTTCAGAGCTGATGATGGGGCAGCGGGGCACCCCGCCGGACGAGGCCAACAGCGCGGCCGTGGCGCTGGCGCAGGCCGGCCTATGGCATGACGCGCTGATGAAGATCGACGAGGCCGTGGCGCTGGCCGGCGACGACGACCCGCCCACGCCGGCCGGCTCCCTGAGCTGGAACCAGGCGCTGATCCGTCTCAACCACGACGCGCACAGGCAGGCTGTGCAGGACAGCGCCTATCCGTTGCTCAACCAGGTCTTCTACGGCGACTACGCGGCAGCCGTCGATCTGATGCGGCCCTACAGCGTCGAGCAGATCTTCAGCGCCGACACACCGCTGGTCATCGGCACGGCAGCCGAGGGCTGGCAGGCTGAGCTGAGCGGCTACCTGCTGAGCAGCGCGGACGCGGCCCTGGCGGTGCAGCCTGACCTGGCCCCGGCTTACTTCGTGCGGGCCTGGGCGCGCTACCTGGCCGACCCGGCCAGCTCGCAGATCGGTGCAGACCTGGCCCGCGCGGCCGAGCTGGCGCCGGACGACGCGCTGTTTGCCCAGGCCAGCGCCGCTGCGCCGGCCGCGCCGCTGCCGCCAGCGGCCGTGGACCAGCCGCCGGCCATCCGCATCCGCTTTGCGGCCGGCGGCGCCACAGCCTCGCTGCCGGGCAACATCGGGCCGGGCGAGGTACGGCAGTACGTGCTGGGCGCCAGCCAGGGTCAGACTATGACCGTCAGCGTAGACGCGCCCAGCGCCGTGACGCTGGCCGTCTGGGGCGCTGATGGCACGGTGCTGCTGAGCGACGCGGCCGGCGAGGCCCGTTGGCAGGGCCAGTTGCCCGCCACGCAGGATTACTATCTGAGCGTGTCCGGCGCGGCCGAGCCGACCTTGTTCCGGCTGAGCGTGTCGATACCGCCGCTGGGGCAGTGAGCGGTGAACGGTAAACAGTAAACGGTCGGAGGCGCCGTCTGGTTGTGGCATCGAGCAGCCGGACGGCGCAAGGCCGTGGAGGTAAAGCACCCGCGTTGAACCCGCAAGACGCCGTCGCAGAACTGGAAGCATATTTCGCCAACGCCGGCAGCGGCGCAATCATATCGAACGTGTTCTGGTCGCTGGCGGTGATCGTGGCGCTGCTGCTGGCCCGGCGCGCCCTCGGCTCTGTGCTGGACAAGCGCCTCAGCGACGCGGCCGGGCGCTACCGGTGGCATAAAGCGCTGCGCACGGCCACATGGGTCGTGATCGGCGTCATCGTCGCGGCTATCTGGCTGGACGGCGTCTCTGGCCTGGCTACTATCGTGGCCGTGGTCGCCGCCGGCCTGGCTATCGCCCTGCGCGATCCTATCGTCGATCTGGGCGGCTGGCTGTACATTTCGACGCGCCATCCGCTGCGGGTGGGCGACCGCGTCTCCATCGCCGGCGAGCGGGGCGACGTGGTGGACATCGGCCTGTTCGTCTTCTCGCTGATGCAACTGGGCGACGGCGTCAGCGGCCCGCGGCAGACCACGGGCCGACTGGTGCTGGTGCCCAACAAATTCATCTTCACCCAGCCCCTGGTCAACGAGAGCCTGGTCTTCGACTACATCTGGCGCGAGATACCGGTGGTGGTGACATTCGAAAGCGACTGGCAGCGGGCCAAGCAGATCCTGATCGACGCCGTCCAGCGCCATTCAAGCCATCTCACACCCGCAGCCGAGGCCCAGACGCGCGCTGCCGTCACGCAGTACATGGTGGCGCAGGGCTCCTTCGAGCCGCGGGTCTACACGCGCGCCGTCAGCCACGGCGTCGAGCTGACCATGCGTTTTCTCAGCGAGATCCGCCGCCCGCGCGAGATGGAAGAGGCGATCTGGGAGGACGTGCTGCCTGCCTTCGAGGCCGAGCCGCGCATCGATTTGGCCTACCCCACCTCGCGCGTCTATCGCAACACGGAGGAGGGCAAGGCGGGGTTGGGTGGGCCGGGGACAGTGAGTAGTGAACAGTGAACAGTATCTGGACTGCCAACTGTTGACTGTTCACTGAAAATGGAGACGTTATGCAAGCAACCATGAAAGCCGTGCGGCTGACTGCTATCGGGCGGCCGCTGGAGATGCAGGAGATTGCGCTACCGGCCGTGGGGCCGCAGGACGTGCTGGTGCAGGTGCGCGCGGCTGGCATCTGCCACTCGGATGCGCACTACCGCGCCGGGGTATCGCCGGCCGGGCCGCTGCCGTTGACGCTGGGCCACGAGGTCAGCGGCGTGGTGGCGCAGGTGGGCGAATTGGTCAGCGGCTGGCGGCCGGGCGACCGGGCCTGTCTGCACTACCTGGCCACCTGCGGCCACTGCGCCTACTGCCACCAGGGCACGGAGCAGTTCTGCGTCGCTGGCCAGATGATCGGTAAGCAGCGCGACGGCGGCTACGCCGAGTTCATTGTCGTGCCGGCGCGCAGCGTCTTTCCGCTGCCTGACGCCATCCCCTTCGAGCAGGGCGCGGTGATGATGTGTTCGTCGGCCACGGCCTTCCACGGCCTGCGCAAAGGGCGACTGGCGGCCGGCGAGACGGTGGCCGTCTTCGGCGCGGGCGGGCTGGGCATGTCAGCCATCCAGTTGGCGCGGGCCATGGGCAGCCTGCGCATCTTCGCCGTGGACCGGGACGCGGGCCGGCTGGCGCTGGCCGAGCGGCTGGGCGCAGTACCCGTCAGGACTGACAGTCCTGGAGTCGACGCGACGACGCCTCTAGACCAGGACTGCCAGTCCTCCGTCGCCGACGAGATTCACCGCCTCAACGGCGGCCGCGGCGTGGACGTGGCGCTGGACTTCGTGGGCGTACCGGCGACCATGCGGCCGGCCATCGCCAGCCTGGCCCCCTTTGGCCGCGTGGTGGCCGTGGGCCTGGGCGACCAGCCGGTGCCGATCTATCCCTACCAGGAGATCATCGGCCGCGAGGCCGAGATCATCGGCTGCTCCGACCACCTGGCCAGCGAGATCCCCCTGCTGACCGAGCTGGTGCGCCGCGGCAGCCTGGACCTGGCGCCGGTGGTGACGGAGGTGATCCCCCTGGATGCGGCGGCCATCAACGCGGCGCTGGATCGGTTGGAGAGGTATGGGGCGGGTGGGGTGCGGACGGTGATTGAGGTGTGAATTGGTGTATCGCCGGTTGCCCGTAGTTAGCTCTGATGCTACAATGCCGGACATTCGACTGTGAAGAGAGGTATGACTGTGTTCGAACTCGACCGCATCACCGGCTACACCAGGCATTGAGATACCAGACACCCGCTGCCGTCTACTACGGCCACATAGACCCCTGAGCTGCCAGCACTCCCATGGCCGCAGGCGACAGCATAGGGCACTTTCCGTGTCTTGACAAACCCGTCCACCTTAGAGCGCTGTGGCCGCTCGACCTGCTTCGACCGCTAACAACCCTGGCCGTTCGACCCGCTCAACATGACAGCACGCGGCGCCGTCCGCTTCGCGACTTTCGTGCTTCCCCCGCAGGCGCTTCGCGCCCCTTCGTGTGTTCGTGATCCAGACCCTCCCCCGCGCACCCAAACAAAAACAGGCCCCACCACACCGGCGGGGCCTGTTTCATTCCGCTCTTCGATGAACACTGACGGGCAACGCTCTCCGGTCACGCATCACATATCACGTTTCACGCATCACTGCCCGATCCCGAACTCCGCCCCCGCGCTCCGCCCCCACACCTCCGGGAAGTACATCTGATACGCGACGGCCGGCAGGACCTGGAACTGGCCCGGCAGGCTCGCGCGCATCTGGTAGGTGTACTCGTAGGTGCCGGCGGGCAGCTCGGTGGCGAACAGGGCCACCTTCTCGTCCCTCAGGTCGACGGCGGTTGGCTGCCACCAGAACCAGGGGGTGTCCCCGTCCACCCGCTCCAGCCCCGGCTCTTCGTAGACCAGGCTGGTGTTGAGCAGGCTGGGATCGATGGCCTCGGCCCCGGCCGGCAGCGGGCTCTCGACCAGCAGGTAGTACAGGTTGGTCGGCGCGACGATGGTCAGCCTGACCTGGATGGTGTCGCCGATCTTGGCCTCGCTGATGGGCTGGTCGGACGCCTTGCCGGTCAACGGGTCCACCAGGCGGTACTGTTGCGCCACCACCACGCCGCGGTCCAGCGCTTGCAGCTCGGCCGCGGGCAGGAAGTATTCCAGATAGGCGCTGTAGTAGAGCTGGCCCTCGCCGCTCTGGCTGCCCTCGGCGGAGCGGCTGATGAACAGGCCGTTGGCCTCGTCCAGCAGCATGTCCTGGATGGCCACGCGCAGGTCGATGGGCTGGTCCACGTTGTCACGGGTAACCGCGCCGCTGGCCAGCTCGTCGTAGTTCAGGGTCACCGCGTAGCTGTAGTCGGCGTCCAGCTCGCCCGTGGCTTCCATCCAGTGGGTCAGGGCCAGGATCGACCAGACGTTCTCCTGGGTGGTGGCCCAGCGGCCGTCGCTGCGCGCGCTCATCAGCCAGCGGACGACGTTGGGGGCCAGGCCGTTCTCCGGGTCGAGCTGGGCCATGGCGTCCAGCACCATGGCCGTGCTGCGCAGGTCGCTGTTCATGGTCCACCAGTCGACGCC
>JBFYTD010000585.1:0-2600 GCA_041300885.1 Anaerolineae bacterium
GGCCTGATTACCCGGCTGCGCCGTTCCGGCCCACCCAGCGACACCCGCTCGACGGCCTCGCGCATCTCGGACATGCTGATGTTGCGCCGGCTGCGGCGCGCGGCCAGAATCGCCGCCTCGTTGACCATGTTCTCGATGTCGGCGCCCACGAAGCCGGGCGTGCCGCGCGCCACCGCATCCAGATCGATGTCCTCGGCTAGCGGTTTGCCGCGCACGTGGATGTCCAGAATAGCGCGCCGGCCCTTGACGTCGGGCTGGTCCATGATCACGCGGCGGTCGAAACGGCCCGGCCGCAGCAACGCCGGGTCCAGGATGTCAGGCCGGTTAGTGGCAGCGACGATGATGACGTTGGTATCGGTGTCGAAGCCGTCCATCTCCACCAGGATCTGGTTCAGCGTCTGCTCGCGCTCGTCGTGGCTGCCGCCCAGACCCGCGCCGCGCTGCCGGCCCACCGCGTCGATCTCGTCGATGAAGATGATACAGGGCGAGTTGCGCTTGGCCTGCTCGAACAGGTCGCGCACGCGGCTGGCGCCCACGCCCACGAACATCTCGACGAACTCGGAGCCGGAGATGGAGAAGAAGGGCACGCCGGCCTCGCCGGAGACGGCCTTGGCCATCAGGGTCTTGCCGGTGCCGGGCGGGCCGACCAGCAGCACGCCCTTGGGGATGCGTGCGCCCAGCGCCGCGAACTTCTCCGGCTCCTTGAGGAACTCGACGACCTCTTTCAGTTCTTCCTTCGACTCGTAGGCGCCGGCTACATCGTCGAAGGTGACGGTGGGCTTGTCCCCGGTGAACATGCGCGCCTTGCTCTTGCCGAAGGAGAACGCCTGGTTGCCCGCGCCCTGCGCCTGGCGCAGAATAAAGAAGAAGAACGCGCCGATCAGCAGGATGGGCAAGAATGCGCCCAGGATCGGGGCCCAGTTCTCCCAGCGGCTGGTGGGCGGGAAGATCAGGACGACATTGGCCAGCTCTTCGCTGGTGACGCCAAAGTCATTCAACGATTTGACCAGGTCCGCACCGGTCTCGATGCGCGATTGCACCTGGGGCGCTTCATCGCCCTCGCCCACATACGTCACCGTCAGTGCGCCATCTTTCTCTGAGATGGACTTGACCTTGCCGGCGGTAATGTCAGTTGCGATCTGGCTGATGGGCGCCGTCTCCACAGTCTCCCGGCCCTGGCGCAGCGTCGAAAACAAGAACGTCGCCAGGATAGCCAGCAGAATAATGTAGAGGAACCCGTTTTTCAACGAACCTTGTCCCATGTTTTCCTCGATATGCTCAATTCAGTCTGTCCCACGCAGTCTAGCACAGGGACTCCATCATGTCAACTGATCGTACCATCCACTGGCGCGCCAGGCAGTAGGATGCATTACCGGACAGGGCTGGCGGATTGAGTATTTTTGCTGGCTGGTGGTATAATCTTGTGGCTCTTGCATAAGTACAGCGTATACGACGTGGCCTTTGGATTGACATGGCCCGGTCAGGCTGATAGCCTGACCTACGAGTTAGACCTGCGAGTTGATATCGATGCAGACGATTGTCATCACCGGCGTCAGCGGCTATTGGGGACGACGGGTGGCGCAGCAGTTGCTGGCCATGCCAGACGTGCGCGTGCTGGGCGTGGACCGCCGCGTGCCCGCGCTGCCGCTGGATGGTCTCGATTTCGTCAAGGCCGATATCCGCAACCCGCTGCTGGTCGAGCTGCTACGCGCCGAACAGGTGGACACCCTGGTGCATCTGGCCTGGCGCGAGCGGCAATGGCGCACGGAGGAAGACTTTGAAAGCAACGTGCTAGGCGCCATGCACTTGCTGGGCGCGTGCGTCGATGCCGGCGTGCGTCAGGTCGTCTGGCGCAGCACTACGGCCGTCTACGGCGCTCAACCGCAGAACCCGCTTTACCTGCCTGAGACGACGCCACTGGCCGCCCGCCCAGCCAGCGCTGCCATTCGGGACGCGCTGGAGGTCGAACGGTTCATCGCTGGCTTTGCCGCCGACTATCCTGAACTCAATGTGGCCGTGTTGCGCCTGGCCAATGTCATCGGCTTGAACGTGGATTCGCCCTTCACCCGCCTGCTGCGCCTGCCGGTGCTGCCTGACCTGCTGGGCTTCGATCCGCTTTTGCAGGTGATCGACTCGGACGACGCAGTGGCCGCCCTGGTCCACGCGGCGTTGAATCCGGTCAAAGGCCCAGTCAACGTGGCGGCCGACGGCGTCGTATCCTTCTGCCAACTGGCCGGCAAGCTGGGCCGCCCCACCTTGCCCATCGTGCATCTGCTGGTCTATTGGGGCTGGCCGTTGCTGGCCGGCCTGCCGGCCGGACGCGACCTGCTGCGCTGGTTCCCGCTGGAGCCGGACTACCTGCGCTTCCCCTGGGTGGGCGACCTGACACGCATGCACAACGAGCTGCGGTTCGCGCCGCAATGGAGCGCAACCCAGGCGGTGCAGCGCTATGTGGAGGGACTGCGCGTGCAGCGCTACCAGCCGCCAGCCGAGGCCCAGCCCTACGCCGCCGATCAGCTCGAACTGGCCCTCGCCCAGCGAGCTAAAGCCACGCAGCCGCGCGCCAGGATCGACATCACATGACCCAGCCACCCGACACC
>JBFYTD010000586.1:0-2598 GCA_041300885.1 Anaerolineae bacterium
GTCGGCCCGCCGTGCGCGCCATGGCCAATCCGCTGTACGAGGCGATGGCCGCCGACATTGACGGCAAGGGCAACACCATCGACAGTTTCTGGTCTCAGTTTGTGGTTGAGGCCAAGGCGCGCGGCAGCATGCTGCTGCTGGTTGACATGCCCCCGGCCATGGCGCCGACGCTTGAGCAGCAGGTGCGCTCCAGGGTTGCGCCGTACTGGACCAGCATCAAGCCCGAGCTGCTTACCGACTACCAGATCGGCGACGACGGGAAGTTTACTTACGCGGAGTTCTCTGGCAATTTCACGCTGGAGACCGGCGAAAGAGTCGATTGCACATGGCACTTTGACCTGACCTCCTGGCGTGCCATAGATGGCCAGCTGCGCATCCTGGCCCAGGGTGAGCACCCACTGACGGAGTGCCCGCTGCTCATCTTCACCGAGGGTGGCGATTTCCCATACTTCGGCCCGTTCTCGCCGATCGCGGACCTTTCGCGCAGGATGTTCAACCTGGATAGCGAGCTGGACGAAATCCTGCGCTCGCAGACGTTTAGCCTGCTGACCATGCAGGTGTCCGAGAACTCCACGGACGCCCAGAAAGTCCAGGCTGCGCAGGTCGTTGGCGAGACCATCGGCAGCAGCAACCTGATGGTGCACAGCGGCAGCACGCCGGCCTTCATCGCGCCACCGGACGGCCCTGCGCGGATTTACCTGGACCGCATTGCGGCGCTGAAGGATCAGATCAACGAGATAGGCCTGGTGATCGCATCCTCCTCGCAGCGCGAATCCGGCCTGGCCCTGCAAATGCGGTTCCAGGCGTTGAACTCCGAGCTGGCGAAGTTTGCCGGCAGGATGGAGAGCCTGGAGCGCCGGGCCTGGGAGCTTTCGCGCCAGTGGCTGGGCCTGACCACCGCGCCTCAGATTTCTTGGTCGCGCGACTTCAACCTAGCTGACGTCGTGGCCGAGCTGGACATTCTGGCCAGCATGATCGGTGCGGCCATGCCAACCGAAGTCATCGCCGAGCAGCAAAGGCGCATCGTGTCGGTGCAGTTTGCCGGCCTTGGGCAAGAGCAACAGGGCCAGATTCATGCCGCGATAGATCAGCGGCTTCTGGAGCAAGCATGAGCGCCGAAGTCCACAATCTCAGCGTCGAAAAAGGCGCCAGCTACGAGCAAATCATCCGTTGGACGGATGACGACGGAGCGGCCATCAACCTGAGCGGCGCCACCGCGCGCATGCAAGTCCGCGCTGCCACCAACGTAACGACGGTCCTGTTTGAGGCCACCACGGCAAACGGCAAGCTGGCAATCGCAGGCGATCTCGGGCAGATCACGCTGACCATCACAGCCGCAGAGTCGGCCGCATTCACCTGGAGCTTCGGCAAGTACGATCTGGAGATCGTCACCGCAGGCGGCTTGGTCTATCGCCTGATTCGGGGCACCATCAGCATCAGCGCAGAGGTCACGCAATGAGCATCGTCACCATCGTCGAACGCGGGCCGCAGGGGCCTGGCGGGGATCTCGGGGCCTACGGGTCGTTTGTGAGTCTGACAAACCAGACCATCGCCTCCGCGACCACAGCCTATGCGGTGGCGCTGGGAACCACGGCGGAAAGCCGAGGAATCTCAATTGTCGATGGCTCGAAGATCACCTTTGCCGAGGCCGGCACCTTCGCTGTGTCGTTCTCGCTGCAGCTGCACAACTCGAGCAACAACATCCAGACCGCTCGCGTCTGGTTGCGCAAGAACGGCGCGGATCTGGAAAACACCAATTCGATTTTCGACATTCCAGGCCAGCACGGTGGGTCCGATGGAGCGCTGATCGCCGCGACCACCATAGTGGTCACCGTGGCCGCTGGAGACAACCTGCAGCTCTACTGGTCTGCCAGCAGCACTCAGGCCTTCCTGCAGTACTTGGCCGCCGGCACCAGCCCCACTAGGCCGGTGACGCCTTCGGCCATCGTCGCGGTGCAGCAAATCATGTTCAGCGCCACGGCTCCGCTGCAGTTTATTGCCAACTCTTCAGAGCCTGCAACGCCCACGGGCGGCGGCATCCTGTTCGTCGCCTCGGGCGCCTTGAAGTACAAGGGCAGCTCTGGCACCGTCACAACCCTGGCCGCGGCCTAAAGGACATCATCATGGCAAAGCTCTACGTTACCGAATTCCAATACCTCGAAAACGCCAACGACATCGGCGGCGTCCCCCAGGCTGCCAAACTGCCGGGCACCACCAACGTGGTGACCTTCACGACCAGCAGCGTGCAGTCTGCCGTTTTCGGGGACAACACCCGATTCGTGCGCGTGGTGTCTGACGCACCGGCCTGCCTGGCATCTGGCACCAACCCGACGGCGACCACCAGCGGGCTGCGCCTAGCGGCAGAGGCCACCGAGTACTTCGGCGTTACGCCTGGCGAGCGCCTTGCAGTGATCGGGGCCTGACCGTGCTGGGCCAGAACATTGGCCGCGTGGGCCTGCCGGACATGGCCAGCGGCGGGCGGCCGTCGCTGTCGTTCAACTTTGCGGCGATGCCGGCCTTAGACCCGAGGATCACCTTCACCCGAGCGTCCACTGGCACGTTCTTCGACTCGGCTGGTGTGCTGACCAGCGCGGCGAC
>JBFYTD010000587.1:0-2595 GCA_041300885.1 Anaerolineae bacterium
GCGTTCCTACGTTTTTCTGGATAGCCTGCAACCGCAGCATGCCGCCTTCTTGGGCACGGTAGCGCGCGGCTTTTTGCCCCTGCCCTACGACGCCTCGCTGTGGATCGAAATCTCGCCCGGCATCGAGGTCAACCGCATCACCGACATCGCGCTCAAGTCGACCCGAGTGCGGCCGGGCATGCAGATCGTCGAGCGCCGCTACGGGCTGCTGGAGGTCCACTCCGACTCGCAGGGCGAGACGCGCGCGGCCGGCGCAGCGATCCTGGAGGCGTTGGGCCTGGCTGAGTCTGACCGTATGCGGCCGCGCATTCTGTCCAGCCAGATCATCCGCAACGTCGACGCGCACCAGGTGCAGCTAGTCAACCGCATGCGCCACGGCCACATGCTGCTGGCCGGGCAGACGCTCTACGTGCTGGAGGTGGAGCCGGCCGGCTACGCCGCGCTGGCGGCCAACGAGGCCGAGAAGCGGGCCGACATAAACATCCTAGATGTCGCGGCCTTTGGCGCCTTCGGCCGCGTCTACCTGGGCGGCGAAGAGCGCGACATTATGGCCGGCTACGGCGCAGCCGTGGCCGCGCTGGAAAGCGTCAGCGGGCGCGATCCTGGCGGCGCAAGCGATTAAACCGTAACGAGTAATGCGTAATGCGTAACCCGGAGATAGATGTGGAGCGCGTGCTTGGATGCCAGGCGCGTGCAAGTGATCACCAGATACGGAGACACCCCTCTGGGTTACGAGTTACGTGTTACTCGTTACGCATTACCCATCGATAACCCAATCCCGTTCCCAAGGAGAACACCCACATGTCAGAAGCACTAGGCATGATCGAAACCAAAGGTTTTGCCGCGATGGTCGAGGCCTCGGACGCGATGGTCAAGGCGGCCAAGGTCGAGTTGGTTGGCTACGAGAAGATTGGCGGCGGCTACGTTACCGCCATCGTGCGCGGCGACGTGGCGGCCGTCAAGGCAGCCGTCGAGGCCGGCGTACGCGGGGCCGAGAAGGTCGGCGAGGTCATCTCCGTCCACGTCATCCCGCGGCCGCACGAGCACGTCGATCGCGTCCTGCCCCTGGGACGCCAAACTGCAGTGGAAGGTTGATCGCGATGCAAAACATGTGGCGTGAATTGCGCGCAGGGCCACGCGCCCCTGAAGAAGTCTACGTCATCGTCGAGATTCCCAAGGGCTCGCGCAACAAGTACGAGTACCAAAAGGCCAACGGCGTGATCTTCCTGGATCGCGTGCTCTATTCCTCGATGGTCTATCCGGGCGACTACGGCCTGATTCCCCAAACCTACTACGAAGACGGCGACCCGCTGGACATCCTGGTGATGGTCAACGAGCCCACCTTCCCCGGCTGCATCATCCAGGCCCGGCCCATCGGCATGTTCCGCATGTTGGACCGCGACCAGGAAGACGCCAAAATCCTGGCTGTGCCGGCCACCGATCCGGTGTTCAACGGCTATACGGACTTGAGCAGTGTGCCGCAGAGCTACCTGAACGAGGTTGCCCACTTCTTCGAGGTCTACAAAGACCTGGAAGGCCAGCGCACCAAGCCGATCGGCTGGGAAGACGCGGCCAAGGCCAAAGCCGAGATCGAGCGTTCGATGCAGCTCTACAAGGAACGTTTCGGACTGAAGGAACTATAGCCGTGCAGATCGTCCCCGGTCTTCACTTGGTCGACGGCATGGAAAACGGCGTGGTCAACGCCTACGTCTGGGAGCGGCCCGACGGCGGGCTGACCCTGATCGATGCGGGCATGCCCGGCGACGCGCCCAAGATCCTGGCCTTCCTGGACAAGCTGGGCCAGGGCCGGCTGGACCGCATCATCGCCACCCACGGCGACATCGACCACATCGGCGGCCTGGAGGCCGTGCAGGCCGCCAGCGGCGCGGTCGTCGTCTGCCACGCCGTCGAGAAGGCCGTGGTCGAGGGCCGCCAGATGCGCGTCATGGGCGATTCGTTGCTCACGCGCGCCTAC
This sequence comes from Anaerolineae bacterium, assembly GCA_041300885.1. Classification (GTDB taxonomy): domain Bacteria; phylum Chloroflexota; class Anaerolineae; order JAAEKA01; family JAAEKA01; genus JAAEKA01. Next base: position 1,976 of record JBFYTD010000587.1, read on the forward strand.
GGGCCGCTCTTCGACTTCGTGACTCGCACCTTCCTCCGCTACCGGCCGGTGCAGCAGGTGGACGAGCTGGTGCTGGACAAGCAGATGCTGGTCGAGGGCTTGCAGGTGGTCCACGTGCCCGGCCACACGCCCGGCCAGATCGCCCTGTTCGAGCCGCAGCGCGGCATCCTGATCGCGGCCGACGCGCTTAGCAACCGCAAGGACAAGCTGGGCCTGCCCACGGCCATCGCCACCCCGCGCATGGACGTAGCCAAAGACTCCATCCGCAAGCTGGCCGCGCTCAAAGGCATTCAGATCGTCTGTTTCGGCCACGGCGTGCCCATCACGCAAAACGCAGCGGAGCGCTTGCAGGCATATGCAGCCGGTCTTTAAGACGACGTGAAACGTGACACTCGACACGCTTCACGCTTCACGCTTCACGAGGCCCACATGTTAATCGGCAAAGTTGTTGGCACCGTCGTCTCCACGGCGAAAGATGAAAAGATGCAGAGCCTGCGCCTGATGGTCGTGCGCCAGTTGACTATCGACGGACAGGAAAGCAGCGGCTACGTGGTGGCCGTGGACGCAGTCGGCTCTGGCGTGGGCGAGGTGGTGCTCTACGCCAGCGGCTCCTCTGCGCG
>JBFYTD010000588.1:0-2593 GCA_041300885.1 Anaerolineae bacterium
CTCTCCGGCTCCAGCCAATTCGAGTACACATGCCCTTCCAGATGGTTGACAGCCACCAGGGGCAGGCCACGCATGAAGGCGATGCCCTTGGCCGCGTTGACGCCCACCAGCAGCGAGCCGGCCAGGCCCGGTCCCTCGGTCACGGCCACCGCGTCCAGGTCCGCCCAGCCCAGATCAGCCTCGGCCAGAGCCTGCTCGATCACCGGGTTGATAGACAACACGTGTTGGCGCGATGCAACCTCGGGGAAGACGCCGCCGTAGCGCCGGTGCAGGTCGATCTGCGAGGCTACGACGTTGGAGAGAATGGCGCGGCCGTCGGCGATCACAGCCGCGGCCGTCTCGTCACAGGAGGTTTCGATGGCCAGAATGCGGGTCATAGTAGGGTTAGATTCCGACAGCAACGTCCTCAGACGCTTCCGTATCAGTGCTGCTCAGGGAAATGATGCGCAGTTCCTCGGCCATGCGATTTTGCATGCGCATCTGTTCCAGGTAGCGCTCCGCCTGGCGCAGGTTCTGGGCGACTCGGTTGCCGCGGTCGGGCAGGCGATAACAGCGCTCCTGCGCCTCCAGCAGCCAGTGGCGAGCTTCAAGATATTCGCCGTTTTGTAGCAACTGCTCGCCCAGCTTGGCAGCCGTGATGGCATCTTGTGGCGAATAGCGCAGCGCCTGACGCAACTGCTCGATTTCACGCTCGTCGCTGTCGCGGCGCACCAACGCCAAACCGACGTCGAAGATCGAGTCCGGGTTGTAGCGCTCGGCGCGGTGGCGGATCAGGGCATGGCCGCGCGGCACGATCATGTCCAGTCGCGACGCGATGCGCATGTGCAGGGCGATCTCCTGACCATCGGTCGCAATCTGCAAAAGAATCTCCTCACCGCCGGCCAGGATAGCGCTGAGCTCGGTCGTCTGCTCGCCCACGACGATGCGCTCCAGATATTGGGGTTGGTCGGCCAAGTTGTGTATGCGCAGTTGTTTTTCCTGCAAAGTGATGGCAACCTTGTCGGCGATCTGGTGGTCGGCCTGGCCGCTCAGCTTGACCTCCTGGGGCAGCGGATAGTAGACGTCGAGCACTTCGAGGAAATCGGCCGAGTACTCCTTGAGCATGCCCACATGTTCGTGAACCTTGTCGTCCTCTACCACTTCCACCACCACGCGCGTGCCGACGAATTTCTCCAGCAATGGGTCGAAGCTGGTGCCCACATAGCCGATCACGTCCTTGCCAATGCCGCGAATGTAGGTTTGGCTGGTGTCGGTGACCAGGGCGGTGCCCTTTCTGCGCATGCGACCCAGGGCCAGGGTCAGCGCCTCGGAGAAGGAATCGGCCGCCATGCTGAGGAAGTTGCGCAACGACCGCCTGGCGCGGCGCGCGATGCCTGGATGAAGCGATTTGGCCACGCTGCGCGCCCGCCGCTTCTGCAGCTCAGGCGTCAGGTCGCGGGCGTAGCGATAGATGGCCTGGATATCGTCGTACTCGTCCTTGTAATAGACGTAGCTGGTCTCCATGTGGCCTTCGTCTGCCACGTCGCTGCGATAGACCAGCTCGAAACCGGTCGGCTGCAGGCTCATATCGCCCCACATCACCCGGTTGTTCTTGCGTTCGACCGTGACGTGGTAGCCGTGGAAATCGGTCAGGCAACGGTCTTTGTGCGCCGACCGCAGGTAGGCCCCGATCAGCGTCGCCAGCACGATGACAGCAAGGGTCAGGATGAACGACCAATCGACAATACCTGGCATAGGGGGAAACCTATGGGAGAGTGAACGGTAAACCGTGAGCGGTCAATACTGGGGGGATTATAGTGAGTTGTGGCGACAAAGGCAAACTGGCCCAGTCTGGGAGATTGGGCCAGCCGTCCAGGGATTGGAAATCCCTGGCTGACAGTACAAAACGGCCTCAGCCGCTGGAGATGAGACGCTCCCTCTCCCTGAGGGAGAGGGTTGGGGTGAGGGAGAAAACCCGTCCTACTTGTCTGCCTCCAGCAGCTCGATCAGCACACCATGCGTGCCCTTGGGGTGCAGGAAGAAGGCGCGGCCCTCGGCAGCTTGGATGACCTGCTCGTTGATCAGTTGGGCGCCCTTGGCCTGCATCTCGGCCAACGCCGCCTCCACGTCGTCCACCTCCAGGCAGATGTGGTGGATGCCCTCGCCGCGCTTGGCCAGGTACTTGGCCACACCCGATTCCTCGGTGATAGGGGTGATCAGCTCGATCAGGCTGTCGCCGGCCGGCAGGAAGGCGATCTCCACCTCCTGCTCGGCCATGACCTTGCGCTCACCGATGGGCAAGCCTAGCAGGTCGTGATAAGCCTGTAGCGACAGGTCCAAATCGTTGACGACAATCGCAATGTGGTTGATTTTGGTTATCATGGGGGGTACCTTGTCATTCCTCATCCGGCCACACGCGCCACTCCTCGACCTCCGGGTCGAACTGGGCGACGGCCGAGCTTTCCAGCTTGACGAACTTGCCGCGGGCCTCGGCGGCGATCTCGCCGTCGGGCAACAGGATCTCGCCGCTGGCCTCGAAGGCGCGGTGGCGCTCGATGACCACACGGCCCACGGCCTGCAACTCGACGCCGATGGGCACCGGCTTGCGATAGCG
>JBFYTD010000085.1:0-7508 GCA_041300885.1 Anaerolineae bacterium
GTCGTCATCGCAGGCAACCAACAGGGCGGCGTCGCCGGCCGCTTCAGGCAGCGACGAGTTATCGGCGCAGACTACCGGCGTGCCGCAGGCCAGCGCCTCTACAACGGGGATGCCAAAGCCTTCGTAGCGCGAGGGAAAGGCGAAGACGTCGGCTGCGGCGTAGAGCGCGGGCAGGTCAGCGTCGTCCACGAAGCCGGTGAAGACGATGTCGTCGCGGTACGGACTGCCCAGGGCGGCTGCGAAGATGCCATCCGCCAGCCAGCCCTGGCCGCCTGCGATCACCAGGCGATGGGCCAGGCCGCTGGTCTGGCGCAGGCGAGTCCAGGCGCGAATCAGCCCCGGCCAGTTCTTGCGCGGCTCCAGTGTGCCGACGCCCAAAACGAAGGGATCGTCGCCGATGGCGTAGCGCCGGCGCAGGTGCGCCAGCCTGGCTGCGTCCTGTTGGGGATGAAAACGCGCCTCCACACCCGGATAGACCACCGTTATCTTGTCCGGGTTCACGTCCAGCAGCCGCACCAGGTCGCGCCGGGTGCTCTCGCTGTCTGCCAGCACGTGGCCGGCGCGCGCGACCGAACGGGGTACAACGCGGCTCAGGTAGGCTTGCAGCCCGGCATCCGCGCAGTCGGGCACAGTCATGAAGCTCAGGTCATGCACGGTCAACAGGCTGCGCGCGCTGCGGACGGGGGGCAGCACGAAATCGGAGGCGTGGTACAGGTCAGCGCTGCCGCTCAGCCAGTCCACCGGCAGGGGCAGGCCCAGGCGATGCCAGCCCACGGTCAGCCAACGGTTGGGCAGGGGGATGACCCGCACGGACATGGCCGGGGGAGCGGCGAGCGCATTTTTATCCCGCGGCCGGCCGAAAACCAGCAGCGTTACATCGTGGCCGGCTGCAAACGGCGCCAGGGCATTGACCAAGCCGCGTGTATGCCGGCCGATCCCTGCCCCTTGGTGGACTGCTGGTGTGTAGTCGATGACAATGCGCACGATGTGGGTTAGCCAGGGCCTAGCGGATCCCGCGGTAGGTCCAGATGCGGTTGGCCCCGTAGTTCCAGAACAGCACCACGCCGATGGCGATCACTTTGGCGGCCAGGTAGGCCGGCGGATCGACCAGATACTCAGAGAATACCGGGTGCAGCCCCAGCACGATCAGTTCGTTGAGCCCCAGGCCGATCAGGTTGATGAAGGCGAACTGCCCCATCTGGGTGGCCACCGGGCGAGAGCGGCTTTCCGGGAAGGTCCACAGCCGGTTCCAGGTGAAGTTGCTTACAACCGCCACCATGAACCCCAGCCCGACGGAAACGGACAGCGAAAAGCCCAGCACCTCGCGCGCGAAGGTTAGCACGGCCAGGTCCACCACCATGCCGATCGCGCCAACGATGGCGAACTTCAGGAAGCGCGTGATCTCCTTGGGGCTCAGGCCGGTGACTGAGGAGGCTCGATTGATGATTCGGTGCCGTGATGACAAAAACGCCTCAGAATTGACTAATTGCGACATACGGAATTGCGTGCTCCAAACACTGCCAAAAGCCCCAGCAGCAGGGCCAGGGTCAGGTAAATGTGCTGCACCCACAGGTTGTCGAACAGGTTATGCACGGTGGCATGCACCAATGCACCCAGCACGCCTGCGCCGACGGCGGCTGCGAAACGATCGTCGCAAGCCGCCGTGCGCACCGCTTGCCACAGGCTGGCCAGCCACAGCCAAAGATAGGCCAGCAGGCCCAGCAGACCAGCCTCGGCCGCAAAGTTCAGGTAGACATTGTGCGCGTGGCCCAGCGGCTCGTACCAGCGCGGCAGGTTGTAGCCCGCATAGGCCGTTGCGTAGTTGCCCGCGCCCACGCCCAGCCACAGGTGGTCGCGCCACATGCCCAGGGCGGCCTGCCAGTGGGCGATGCGCTCGATCACCGAGAAGTTAGCGTCGGTGACCTCGCTACGGGTGATGTCGACCAGGCCGACGTACTCGCGCAGTTCGGTCAGACGTCCAGCAATGGATGCCGGCAGCAGGTCGAGACCGCCGAAGACAGCTAGGGCCAGCGCTGCCAGCGCGGCCAGCACGAACACGACCGGCGCGGCCCGGCGGGTGTGCGCCAACACGACAACTGCCACAGCCGCGACGAAAGCCAGCCAGCCCCCGCGGCTCCAACTGACCAGCAGGCCCAAGCTGATCAAGCCTGCAACAGGTGGCAGGGCCAGGCGCAAGCCTATGCTGGCGCGCTCAGGACCAGTCCACGCCCAGATGGCCAGGCTGATGGCCAGCGGCGCGATCAGGCCCAGGTACCCTGCGTAGGGATTGGGCTGGCCAAACGCGCCGTAGGCGCGCATGAAACGGCCCAGCAGTATGAAGGGCTCTGGACCGGTTTGGGTCAGAAATTGGTAAAGCCCTAGCAGGGCTTGGGCCGCGCCAGCGACCAACAGGGCGGCCACCAGCCAGCCGGCGCGCTGGCGCGGCAGCTGGGCGATCACAGCCAGGTAGAGTGCCAGCACCTGGGCCCATTTGAGCAGCTCCGGCAAGCCCTCGCGGAAGGACTGGGCGCCGAGGAGCGACAGGCTCAACGCGGCTAGCATAGCCAGCATAGGCCAGAGCAGCGGCGGGTGCGGCAGGACGATGCGCCGTTGCGCCACGCCCTGCGCCAGCCAGGCGGCCAGCACCAAGGCCAAGGTCAGATCAGCCCCATCCAGCGGCAGGCCGCCCAGGGGCAGCGGGCGCAGAGCCGCAAACGGCGCCACCACTGCCAGCAGCGGCAGCCCCAGCCAGGGCCGGATCAATACCGCCAGCGCAAGCCCGGCTGCGGCCAGCAACGTGCTGCTGATTGCCGGCGGAAACAGGGCAACCAGCAGAGCAATGCCGAGCAGCGCCGCTGGGATCAAGGGAGCCACTGATGGCAGCGGCCTGGCGCGGAGTAGGCTCATGGATAGGGTCGCTTGTGACAAGTATTCAGCAGAGACGAGGTGACCTTGCCTCTGCGACAACAAAGTGGTATCTTACATCAAAGTACGGCTTTGTCAAAGGCTGATTGGCGGGGATAACATGAGAGATGCCTTACTTTTCGAGATTTCTACCTGTTGTAGGATTGTGCTATAATCGCCATTCGCCGCCTGGCGCCTATCTCAGCAGACTAAATCGAGGAGTGTATGGCAAACAAGAAGAAGGCTAAATCCCCGAGTTTTCCCCAGGCGACTGCGCAGCCTCAGACCAGCCAGGTGACTGCGTCTACGGCTAAGCAGCGCAAGTCGGTCAAGCAGCGCAAGCAGCAGAAGAGCCAGATGTGGCTGTTGATTGCGGCTGCGGTGGTGGTGGTGGCGATCGGCGCGTTGATCATCGTCAACAACCGCAGCCAGGCCCAGGTTTCGACCCCGCCGGTGACCAGCTCTCTGCCCCCTGAGTTGGTGGCGCGCAACGTCAAGGGATCCTCTGATGCCAAGGTCGTGATCACTGAGTTCTCCGACTTCGAATGCCCGGCCTGCAAGGGTTTCGCCGAGGGCACTGCCAAGATCATTGAGGAAGAGTACGTTAAGACCGGCCTGGTGCGCTTTGAGTATAAGCATCTGCCGTTGCCGCAGCACGAGCCCAGCGCGACCAACGCGGCCAACGCGGCCGAGTGCGCCGCCGACCAGGGCAAGTTCTGGGAGATGCACGATTACCTCTTCCAGGAGCAGGGTAAACAGGGCGCCAACACCTTCACGCAGATTCGGCTGAAGACGATGGCCAACGAGCTGGGACTGAACAGCAGTGAGTTCGATCAGTGCCTCAGCCGCCAGACTCATGCCCAGAAGGTGCAGGAAAACGTCGCCGAGTCGCGCCAGTTGCGGGTCAATTCCACGCCGACGATCCTCGTCAACGGTCAGCGGGTGGCCAATCCCTCGTTGACTGACCTGCGCAGCGCGATCGATGCGGCTTTGCAGGAGCAGGGAGTGCAGTAGGTCATGAGCCCACGTCGTGTTTGGCTGGATCGCCTCCAATTGGCCTTGATCGTGGCCGGAATTGGCATCGCCAGCTACCTGACCTACGTCAAGCTGTTTGATATCAAGCCATACTGCGCCGGCGTGGGCAACTGCGAAGCTGTCCAATCCAGCCCCTATGCTGAGTTGTTGGGCGTGCCTGTGGCCATCTGGGGTCTGCTGAGCTACCTGGGACTGCTGGCGCTGTTCCTGGTCAAGCGTGCAGACTGGCAGGGCTTGGGGCGCTTGGCGCGCCAAGTCACCTTCCTGGCGACCCTGGTGGGCGTGATGTATTCGGCCTATCTGACCTACCTGGAACTGTTTGTCATCAACGAGATCTGCCCCTGGTGCGTGGCCTCGGCCATTGTCATGACGGCGCTGTTCGTTCTGGCGATCGTCGATGTCTTTGGCGACGATGAGGAAGAGGAGCTGGAAGCGGCTTCGGCATCGACCTAGCGCATTTTACAGTTCACCGCGGAGTGAGCACCCCCAGGTGCGGCTTGTGGGCGCAAAACCCGCACGTGGGCGTGCTCGGCTCCGCGAAAATTGTGAAGCATCGTGCATCAGCCAATGAAGCGTGTCAAAGAATGACTTTTCTTCCGAAGAAAAGTCTTTTTTATTTCGCTGCTACGATCAAACGTACTTGCCGATCAGCAGGTCAAGCCGCTGCACAGCCTGCTCCGGCCATAGCCCGCGCTGGGTGATGATGGCGTCCTGCAGGGCGTTGCGGTAGGGGCTGGGACCGGCCTGGTCCAACATGCGCACCGCGTTGGTGACTGACTGCTTAGCGACCTCGGCGTTGCGCAGCAGCACTCGAATCACGGCGTCCACCGTGACGGGTTCCTCGCTCTCATGCCAGACGTCGTAGTCGGTGATGTGCGCCATGACGGCGTAGCTCATCTCGGCCTCGCGCGCCAGGAAAGCCTCGGGCGTGGCAGTCATGCCAATGATCGAGAGGCCCAACTGGCGAAAGGCGCGGCTCTCGGCTTTGGTGCTGAAGCGCGGCCCTTCGATGGTGACGAACGCGCCGCCCAGGTGCGCAGTCGCTCCGGCGGCCTGCACCGCACGGTAGCATACCTCGGACAGAAACTCGCAGTAGGGATTGGCCACCGACACGTGGACGACGATACCGTCGGTGCCCGCGCCCACGTCGTCGAAGAAGGAAAGGCTGCGCAGCCGGGTGTGGTCGTAGAGTTGGTCCGGCACCACGATGTCGCCGGGGGCCAGATGTTCCTGCAAGCTGCCGCACGCGCTGACCGCGATCAGGTATTCAACGCCCAGCTTCTTGAAGCCCCAGACGTTGGCCCGGCTGTTGAGGCGCGTCGGCCCGATGCGGTGGCCGCGGCCGTGGCGGCTCAGAAAGGCCACCCGCTGCCCCTCCAGGGTTCCCACGATATAGGCGTCGGATGGCTGGCCAAACGGGGTGTCCAGCCAAATTTCCTCCACATCTTGCAAGGCGCCCAGCTCGTAGACGCCGCTGCCGCCGATCACTCCGATGCGTACTGGTTCCATGGATCGCCTGTCCTTTTTTGGTGCTGAGTGGTAGTCGGTATCACAAAGCCATTATAGCGCGTGCGGCGCGCTTTGTGAACTTTGCCAACCGGCATTCTACCAGAAGCCGTCTTCGGCCGTATAGCCAGCGGCCTCGGCGGCAGCGGCCGTGGCGGCCACGATCTGAGCGTGGATGACGCCGTTGCTGGCTGTCAGTCCTTGGCGCTGGCGCACATCGGTCTTGTTGTAGCGCAAGGGGCGGCCCCACGCATCGCTGATGGCGCCGCCGGCCGCGCGCAGGATCGCGTCGGGCGCGCAGGTGTCCCACTCTTTCAAGCCGGGCGAGGGATGGATGTACAGGTCGCACTGGCCGGTGGCCAGCAGCCCAACCTTGAGACCCACGCTGCCGCTGGGGCGATCCTGCGTGATGCCAAGCTGGCGGCAGACGGCATCCACCAGCGGGTCGCGGTGTGAGCGGCTGGCCACCAGACGCATCTGCGCCGGCTCGGCTACGGCGGACACGGCCAGCGGCCGGACGCTGCCGTCCTGCACCAGCTCGGCCAGCAGGCCCGGCGCGCCGCGGTAGAGCAAGTCTGCCACCGGCTGGTAGACGACGCCCAGCGCAGCCTGGCCCTCGATGGCCAGCCCCACCATGACAGAGAACTCGCCGATGCGGCCGATGAACTCCTTGGTGCCATCCAGCGGGTCCACGATCCAAGCCCGGCGGCGAGTCATGCGGGTCCGGTCGTCGTGCGACTCCTCGGACAGGATACCGTCGCGGGGAAAGGCGCGCCGCAGGCCGGCCACCAGGTGCTCGTTGGCCGCACGGTCGGCCGCGGTGACAGGGTCGTTGACCCCTTTCCACACGACGTCGACGCCGTTGTCGTAGTAGGTACGCACCAACGCACCCGCCTCGCGCACCAGTTGTTCGACGATGGGAAGTTCATGATGGAGCAGGGCGATGTCAGCCAAAGGACCTCCAGAAGAAGCTGATCACGGATGATACGGATTACACCGATTGCACGGATCAGATGAAGATGCGACGAACCACTGATCACGGATGATACGGATGCCACAGATTGCACGGATCAGACGGAGAAGCGACGAACCACTGATCACGGATGATACGGATGTCACAGATTGCACGGATCAGATGAAGATGCGACGAACCACTGATCAGGGATGATACGGATGACACCGATTGCACGGATCAGATTACTCTAGTGGTCAACGAGATAGTGCAACAATTGCCATGATCTCAAGGGCGTCTCGCCCGGCTTTGGCGGCCGACTCGCACCTGACCCGGCGCCCACTCCGGGGTGCTGCGCAAGGACGCCTAGCGATCATTCAATGCACGATGCTTCTGCCTACTACAGATTACACGGATGACACGGATTATTCCGAGCCAATCCGTGCAATCTGTGTAATCCGTATCATCCGTGATCCAAAAGAAAAGGGGCTGACCGCAGTTGGTCAGCCCCATCAGGTGGAGATGGCGGGAATCGAACCCGCGTCCGAGACACTCGAGCGAGGATATACTACAAGCTTAGTCGCTGTTTGGTGTTTCACTCTCCAGCCGACCAGCGACGGCCCGCTATGGGAGAGCTAGCCGATGGGTTGCCGTGGGCGTTAGCCCTAAGCCTTGGGTCTGGACTATCGGCGTCTGCCAGACTGCATCTCGAGCAGTTATGACGGCTGACTCACAGCCTGCGAGAAGCACTGGGAGGGCCGCCTCAATCCGTAGACTGAGGGGGTGGCTAGCTTCGGTTACGCAGCGAGGGCGAAAGCCGCCTGGTTGCTGCGGGGCGCGAAGGTGAAAGCCTTGCCGTTGTTGGCACTTGTGTTTTTTGCGCCGGATTTACGAGGTGAGCGCACCTCGGCCTGCAATCCTCGGTCAGCCTGCCCCGTCGAAGCCGATCATCCCCTGATTGGCTGCATTATAGCACAGGTTGGTCCAGCGTCAAAGTGGAAGAAGGGTAGATTGGTAGATTGGTGGCCAGAGCGGCGCGTACCAATCTACCAGTTTACCAATCTACCAGTGACTAGCGCAGCATCTCCTTCACCGCGCGCTGCATCTCGCG
>JBFYTD010000589.1:0-2590 GCA_041300885.1 Anaerolineae bacterium
CACACCGACTGCGACGCCCACCCAGACTGCGTCGCCAACCCATACAGCCACGCCCACCCACACAGCGTCACCGACCCACACGGCGACGGTTACTGCTACAGCAACTGCGACGCCCACCGGTAGTCCCACGTTGACCCCTACGCCAACGGCCACACACGTCGTGAACGATGTCTACCTGCCGTTGATCCTGCATCAGTGAGCGCGCAGGACTGGCAGTCCTCCGAAAGACTGCCAGTCCTGGAAGGAGACCACTCATGTCTGCCCAACGATTTCTGCTCACCAGTCTTCTCATCCTTGCGCTCCTGGCCCCAGGTGCTTCGCAATCCCTGGCCCAGCCAGCCGCCTCGCAAACCGCCGCTACGCCTTCGACGTCGGGCGGCTCCCTGCTCGTCGTCGAAAACGCCGGCCAATGGCCCGACGCCGCCCATTTCCAGGTCTGGAACTCGCCGCTTGGGCCGGGCACGACATGGCTGGCGGAGGATGCGATCTGGCTTGTAGTTGCAAGTGGCAAGCCGCAAGTTGCAGGTCCGGAGGCGTCTGCGGACCAACTGGCTGACCTGCCACCTGCAAACCTGCCACCTGCAACTTTGCACGCTCTGAAGCTCACCTTCCCCGGCGGCAACCCGGACGTGCGCATCGAGCCGTTTGGGCCGGTGGACACCACGGTCAGCTACTTCATCGGCGACGACCCGGCGCAGTGGCGGCCGGCGGCGCCGGTGTGGAGCGGGGTGCGCTACGTCGATCTGTACCCCGGCGTCGATCTGGTGCTGGGGACGGCGGATCGTTTCTGGCGCCTGGAAGCGCAGCCGGGTGCGGCGACGGATCAGGTGCAGCTAGCCGTCGAAGGCGCCGCCCTGGCAAGTCTGGCCGATGGCACGCTGGGCCTGACGGTGGACGGCGAGCCGCTCTCGTTGGCCTTGCCGCAGGCCGCCTTCGCCTACCAGGTTTCCGGCGCCTCGCACCAGGGGGAGCCGCTGACCCTGGCAGCGCCCCCTGCTGTTCACTCACGCCAGCAGGCAACTCCCGACGACAACCCGCAAGACTTGATCTACCGCGTGATGCTGCGCGGCCAGCGATGGGAGTATGGCGAGGCCGTTGCTGTGGACGCCGATGGCAGCGCCTATGTCGCCGGCTCCACCAACTCCAGCAACTTCCCCACCACACCCGGCGCCTTCGATCCAACCCACAACGGCGATGACGACGTCTTCGTGGCCAAACTGAACCCGACGGGCAGCCAACTGGTCTACGCCACCTTCCTGGGTGGCCGTGGCACCGACGTCGGCGCCGGCATCGCTCTGGACGCCGCCGGCAGCGCTTACCTCTCCGGCTATACCCGCTCCAGCAACTTTCCCACCACGCCAGGCGCGTTCGAGACAGGCTTTCATGGCAACCGCGACGCGTTTGCCGTCAAACTTAGCCCCGACGGCAGCATGCTGGCGTACGGGACGTTCCTGGGCGGCAGCAACGACGACGCAGGCAACGACATTGCGGTGGACGCAGCCGGCAGCGCCTACGTGGTCGGATCGACCCTCTCCGCTGACTTCCCCAACACGCCGGGCGCCTTCGACCCCAGCTACAACTTCGGCGTCGACGACGGCGATGCCTTCTTGCTCAAGCTGGATGCCACTGGCAGCAGCCTGGCGTACGCGACCTTCCTGGGCGGCGGCAAGACCGACAGAGGCTACGCCATTGCCCTCGACCAGGAGGGCAGCGCTTATGTCACTGGGTTGACCTACTCCAGCAACTTCCCGGCGACGCCGGACTCCTTCGATCCGACCTATAACTACAGCGGCGACGCCTATGTGCTCAAGCTCAACCCGGCCGGCAGCCGGCTGGTCTACGCTGGCTTCCTGGGGGGCGGCTGGTATGACACAGGTCATGGCATCGCCGTGGATGCTGCGGGCAGCGCCCACGTGACGGGCTACTCCGCCTGCGGCGACTTCCCCACGACACCGGGGGCATTCGACAGGGTGTGCAGCGGCTACTACGACGCCTACGCGGTCAAGCTGGATCCAACCGGCAGCGGGCTGGCCTACGCCACGCTGCTGGGAGGCAGTGCGTTGGAGTACGGCCAGGCTATCGCCGTGTCCGCAACCGGCAGCGCCTACGTAACAGGCTATACCACGTCCACCGACTTTCCCACCACGCCGTACGCCTACGACTCAAGCCACAACGGTGGTTACTATGATGCCTTCGTGGCGAAGCTGAGCGCGGCCGGGAGTGGACTGGCCTATGCCACGTATTTCGGCGCCGGCAACTACGACTATGGCCAGGCTGTTGCCGCCGACGGAGCAGGCAGCGTCACCGTCGCCGGCACGTGCGATCGGGATGTCGCCTGCGTCGTCAGGCTGGCCGCGCGCGGCGCACTCACCACGGCCCAGTGGACCGCCGCGCCGCCTTCGGTCGACGGCAGCTTCGACGATTGGGCGCCGGCCACGCCTCTGCTGCTGGATCGCGACAGCGCCTTCTACGCCGCCACCCAGCCGGCCAGCAGCCCACCTCCGGACCCGACCGACAGCAGCGCCGAGCTGCGCGCGCTGTGGACGGCAACCGACCTCTACTTTGCGATCTCCGTGCGCGACGACAGGAT
>JBFYTD010000590.1:0-2589 GCA_041300885.1 Anaerolineae bacterium
GGAACCGGCGCTTGCTGAGGCAGCACAGCTACGCCGCCCAGGGCGACTTGGGTAATTGCCCACGGCGCGAGCTCCACCGGCCAGAGGCCGACGTTGTGCAGGCTGTGCTGCACAACCAGCGCCGGCCGATCCGGCTCGAGCCGCAGCTCGATGCTTTTCTGGATGCTGGTGGGCCGTTCGGTGGGCTGGCGCAGACGCACCCCGCCCTCGAACTCGTCGATGACCAGCCCCTCGCTGTCCGGCAGGTAGGTGCGCGGGAAAGCCTCAGGCGCGTGCCACAGGCGATGTCCGCCATACAGGTGAAACTCGCCGAACGGGGTCTCCCAGCTCAGGTCAGGCGCCTCGGCCAGCAGGTTGATCTCGGAGCCGGCCAGATTGAGCCGCACCAGCCGCGGCCCGGCCTCGGCCAGGAAATCGACGCGCAGGTGCTGGTTGGCCAGGCTGCGCGTGGGTAAGCCGTGAAAAGCGTTGTCCATGATGCTCCTTGTCTCTCTGTGTTCTGGGAACAGTTATTAGCCGACGGTCGCTTCAAGCCAGGCCAAAAACTCTGCCCAGGCCGCGCCCGGCGCGCCGCCGGCCTGGATGGCTTCCATTCCGCTGACGAAGGCGTGGCCCACGCCGGGATAAACCGTGATTTGGTTGGGGATGCGCGCGGCGTCCAGCGCCACCTGGAAGGCGTTGACCTCGGACAGCGGGATCGAGGCGTCCTCGGCACCGAAGATGCCCAGCACCGGGCCGGGCAGCCGCTGCAGCTCGGCCGGATCGGTCACCAGCGAGCCGTAGAAGATACCCGTCGCTGCCGGTTTGGGCTGAGAAAGGCTGTACTGAAGGGCCGCATCGCCGCCGTAGCAGAAGCCCATCACGGCAATGCGCTCCGGGTCCGCATCCTGTTGGCCGGCCAGCCAGTCGAAGGTTGCGTCCAGGTCGCCGACCACCCGCTCCATGGGCAGGGTGACGCGCAGGAAGATCGCGCGCGGGATCCAGCCGGTGGTCTTGCCGCGGTAGGTGTCGGGCGCCACGACCACGTAGCCCTCGTCGGCCAGCGCCTCGGCTTTCTCCACGATGTCCGGCCGCAGGCCAAAGAACTCGTGGATCATGACCACACCCGGATACGTGCCAGGTGCATCGGGCCGGGCGACGTAGGCGCGGATTTCCTGCCCGTCCGGGCCGGTGATGGTGGTGTTGGTCAGTTGTTCGACGCGGTTGCGGCCAAGCAGGGCGTCGACGGCGATGGAGCCGGCCAGCAAGAGGAGCAGGGCCAGCAGAATGACACCGAGGCCGATCAGAAGCTTGCGCAGGGTTTTCATGGCGGAATCACCAGGGGGATAGGATGGCTGTCTTGACGAGACAGGATTATATGCCACCCTCGGCCTGGCGTCAATCGCGCGAGCTGGCTCGGTCGGCCCACTCCGGGGTGCTTCGCAAAGACCGGCCAGAGCGGCTGAGGCGGTTCGGTCAAAGACCGGCCAGAGCGGGAATCTGGCCGGTGATGGTCACGCTTTATGTCTACACCAGCAGGTATTCGAGGTGAATGTCCTCCGGCTCCAGCGCAAACAGATCCGGATCTGGCTCGGCCGTGACGGCGCAGCCCAGACCCAGGTAGAAGCCGATGGTGTGCTGCGATGGCGTAGCCGAGATGTAGAGCCGTCGCGCGCCCCGCCGGCCGGCTTCATCGGCCGCCAAGTTGAACAGGCGCCGCCCCAGACCCTGGTCACGGTAGCCGTTGCTGACGTGGAGGAACTTGAGCTGCAGTTGATCCTGGGACTGGCCGATGAAGCGAGCTTCGAGTACCGCCACGCCGATCAGGCGGTCGTCGACAAACAGGCCATAGAACCAGCCGCCGTGGTCATGGCAGTCTTCCAGCAGGCGTGTGGACGCTGCAGCTTCGCCGGGCGGCCAGCCACGCATGTCAAAGCGTTCCGGCTTGAGCACCAGCCTGTCGCCATCCAGATGATAGACCGCCTCGATCAGCTCGCTGCGGTCAATGGTCCAGATGTCCTTGATCTCGCCGCGTGTCAGTTCTCTGCCGTGAGTCATCGCCGAGTTCTCCAGGGTTGTGACTGCGCAGGCCGATCCCGGCCGGCAATGCGTCACAGCCGATTGTAGCCTGGCCTGTATCGGTTGGCAAACCAGCGCCGGCGCGCCCAGACTTAACAACGAGATGAAATGTTTGTTGACGCAGAGCGTTATTGGCGGTAAAATGAAAGCGTGCTATTCGCGAGCACGGCCGGCGACGCCCAAAGCGACGCGATTGACGACGAATCTGCCTACTCCCCCACCTGATCAGCGCCCAATCCACCCATGACCCAAACCGACCTCTACGAATCGATTGTCCGCCGCATCGCCGACCTGAGCGAGGAGAGCCTGCAGCAACTTTCCCAGACTATTGCGTTTCTCAAGTGGCAGGAAGAGCAGTGGCGCGAGTGGGACGACGACGAGCTGCGCTTCGACCTGGCCGACGATGAAGAGCTGGCTTTGCCGGCTGGTCGACCCAATCGGTGGGTCTACGACTTGATCGAGCAGTTCGAACATGCTACCGTCACAGCCACCCAGACCCCGCAGGGTATGGAGGTGCGGGTGGCGCCGGCA
>JBFYTD010000591.1:0-2586 GCA_041300885.1 Anaerolineae bacterium
CGGGCGCGCCGTCCATGTCGGCGGGCCGCGGCTGCTGGAATTGCTGGAACTGACGCCCGGCCAGGCTTTGAGCCAGTTCGCCGAGGAGGCGGGCGGCAAAGGCCAGAGTGTGGTCTATCTGGTGGACGACGGGCAGGTCAGTGCCGCGTTCGCGCTGGCCGACTCCATCCGCCCCGAAAGCAAACTGGCGGTGGACCGCTTGCACGAGCTGGGCATCCAGGTCGTGATGCTGACCGGCGACAGCCAGCCGGTGGCGGCAGCCGTGGCCGCAGAGCTGGGCATCGACAGCTTCTTCGCCGAGGTGCTGCCGGGACACAAGGACCAGCAGGTGGCTGCGCTGCAACGCGAAGGGCGCAAGGTCGCGATGGTGGGCGACGGCGTCAACGACGCGCCGGCCCTGACGCGCGCGGACGTGGGCATTGCCATCGGCAGCGGCACGGACGTCGCCATCGAGTCGGCCGGCATCATCCTGGTCAGGAGCAACCCGCTGGATGTGGTCAAAATCTTCGAGCTTAGCAAAGCCAGCTATCGCAAGATGAAGGAAAACCTGCTGTGGGCCACCGGCTACAACGTGGTGGCGATTCCGCTGGCGGCCGGCCTGCTCTACCCGGCCTTCGGTATCCTGCTGTCGCCGGCCGTCGGCGCGCTGTTCATGTCGCTGAGCACGGTGATCGTCGCCATTAATGCGCAGACGTTGCGGCGGGTGAAGCTGGGCGCGATCGCAACGTGAAATCAGTCGTTCAATGGGAAACCCTGAGTAGCTTGGTTTGAGTCTGCCTCCATGTGAGCTTTTCGTCACAAGACTGACATATTGGCGCTAAGAGTCTGTCACATCGGCAAGCTATAATGCTCTCTGAGTGTGGTTTAAGTCTGGCATTTCCATGGCATGTTCCATGGCAAGTCCGGCGCCTGCAACCTGTCGCCTAAATCATCGTTCCAGCGGAGATTTTATGCAAAAAAGACTGTGGTTTGTTTTGATAATGGGAGTTCTCATCAGCTCGTTGGTCACAGCCTGCGGCGCCAGCACCAACCAGCCGGCTGCCGGACTGCAGATGGCGCCGGAATCGCAGCTTCCCACACAGATCAGGAACGCGCCGGCCAGCGTCAAGGAGGCCTACCGCTTCGCCGTGGCCAACCCGAAGTTGATGAAGGAGATTCCCTGTTTTTGCGGCTGCGTCGCCGACGGCCACAAATCCAACTACGCCTGCTACGTTAACGAGGATGGCAGCCCGGCCGGCATCCTGCAGTACGACGATCATGCCCTGGGCTGCGGCATCTGCGTCGATATCACGCTGGATGTGATGAAGATGACGCAGGAGGGCAGGACGTTGGAACAGATGCAGACGGTGATCAACCAGCGCTATGGCAGCTTCGGACCTTCCACCGATGGCGTCGAGTAGGGTGACGCGCAGCCTGGCAGCGGCGGTAGCTACGGTCGCGCTGGCCCTGGCGGCGCTGGTCCTGCCCTTGCCCACGGGAGCGGCCGCGGCCGGCGCGCACGAGATCACCCTGGACGCGCGCATGTTCGCCTTCGAGCCGGGCCGGCTGCGCGTCAACCAGGGCGACCGCGTGACCGTGATCCTGCACTCGACCGACGTGGTGCATGGCCTGTATATCGACGGCTACGACGTGGACATCATCGCGGAGCCGGGCCGGCCGGCCCAGGCCACCTTCACTGCCGACAAGCTGGGCAAGTTCCGCTACCGCTGCTCGGTCAGTTGCGGCGCCATGCACCCCTTCATGATCGGCGAGCTGATCGTCGGCCCCAACATTCCCTTCGGACGCGCCGTCGCCTCGCTCTTCATCGTCGCCATCGGCTCCATCATTACCCTGGCCCTGCGACCCATTACCCATTAACCGTTCCCCAATTCACCATTACCCATTCCCATGTCTCTCCCCCCAACCACCCGCCCCGACTCTGGCTGGCGCTTCGACCTGACCAGCATCCCGCTGGTCAATCGCATCCTGCGCTGGCGGCCGTTGCAGTTTACCCTGGTGCTGATCACGCTGGGCTTCTTTCTACTGGCCATCCTGACGGCCTTCTTCGGTACGCCGGCTGGCAACCGCAACTTCAGCATCATCTTCGTCTGGATCGTCTGGTGGGCCTTGGTGATCATCCTGCTGATACCCGCCCTGGGCCGCGGCTGGTGCGCGATCTGCCCCATCCCCGCGCCGGGCGAGTGGTTGCAGCGCCAGAGCTTCGTCCACCCCCGCCGGCGCACGCTGTGGACGCTGGGCAAGCGCTGGCCGCGACGTCTGAAGAACATCTGGATCCAGAACTTCGCCTTTCTGGGCGTGGCCTTGTTCAGCGCCATCATCCTGACCCGGCCGCTTGCCACCGGCGCGGTGCTGCTGCTGTTCATCGTGCTGGCCCTGGGGCTGAGCCTGATCTACGAGCGGCGCACCTTTTGCCGCTACGTCTGCCCGGTGGGCGGCTTTATCGGTCTTTATTCCATGACCGCGCCCATCGAGTTGCGGGTCAAGGATGTGGAGGTCTGCCGCACCCACGACACCAAGGAGTGCTACCTGGGCAACGAGCAGGGTTTCGGCTGCCCGTGGCTGGTCTTCCCCGGCAGCCTGACGCGC
>JBFYTD010000592.1:0-2586 GCA_041300885.1 Anaerolineae bacterium
AAGCAAGACGCTTAGTGCATAGACTGTCGTCAACAGGCTAAGCTGCACACTGCTGAGCAGCCCCACCAAGAGCACTGTGACAACCACCAGGACTGGCCCAACCACAGGGATCAGGCTGGCCAGCGCGCCAGCCAGCGCCAGCAGCGCCGGGTAGGGAGACCCCAGCAACCACAGCCCCAGGCCCAGGAGCAGTCCAACCAAAAGGCTGAGGATGATCTGGCCGTGAATATAGGCGCCGATATCAGACTCGACCGTCTGCCAGACATCGCGCGCCTGGCGACGCTGGCCAGACGGCAACAACGAGAGCCAGAGTCGTTCGAAATGGTTCTGGTTGATGCTCCAGTAGAGACTCAGGAACAGGATGTCCAGCACGCCGCTGAGTACGCTGCCGATGCCCTGCGTAAAGCCGAGGATGGCCGGCAGCACGAGCTGTCCTTGGTCGCCGGTGACTGCCTCGAAAATCATGCTGGGCGCCGGCAGCCGCGCAACCAGCGTCTGCTGAAAGGCGCTGCCCTCCAGCCAAAGCGGCAGCGTCCACGCATCCCGTGCCGACAAAGTCTGGGCCAACTGCTGGATATCATTGATCGCGGCCTCGGCGGCGGCGAAGAGCAAGATGGCGAAACTGCCCAGGACCGCCAGGTAGAGCAGAATCCAGGCCACGCGCGCCACAACGCCTCGGCCGGCCAGGCGATTGACCAATGGGCGCAGCGCTGCCGCCAGCGCCAGTGAGATCAACAGGTAAGCGACGACGATCCGGAACTGCCACAGCAGCACCAGCGCGAGCAGCGTGGTCATCACGGCCGCGGCATACCCGACCAATTGTTTGGTCATGCTGCACCTGCCGGTCGGACCTGGGCCAGCAGCGCGTCGAGGTCGGTGGTGATAGCCTCGATTTCATCCATCACCTGATCGATCTCCTTGACGCTCAGGGCCGAGCCCGCTTTCTTGAGCCGCGCCTGCTTGCGCAGGTCCTGCGCCAGGTCCTGCGCTTCGTAGCGCAGCCGGCTGGCGTAGTCACGTCCGGTCGAAACCTCGGACTCCAGCGCGGCCGGATGGAAGAGGAAGCGTTCGAACAAGAGTTGAATAATGGCGGCCATCGGAATGGCCATCAGCGCGCCGGCTATGCCGAAGAAGGAGCTGAAGGCAAAGATCGCCAGCAGGGAGACGAACGGATTGACGCCGACCGCCTTGCGCATGACGCGCGGCACCAGCACTGCGTTTTCCACCTGCTGGATGATCACCGTGGCGACGACCACCCAGAGCAGCTTCGTCGGCGAAATGGAAAGCGCGACCAGCGCAGCAGGAATGGCGCCCAGCAGCGGCCCAACCATCGGTATAGCTTCCATCAAGCCTGCCAGGAACGCCAGCACCAACGCGTTGGGCAAGCCGATCAGCAGGTAGGCCACCAGAGCCATGCCGCCGATAAACAGGCAGAGGACGCCTTGTCCGGCGATGTAGAAACCCACCTTGCTTTCCATGGCTGTCACCAGGTCGCCCATGCTCTCGCGCCGGTCCATGGGCAGCAACAGCAACAGGGACTGGATGGTGCGCGGCCCATCGAGCGTCCAGTGCAGGGCCAGGAGCAGGGTAGCTGTGACCACGAAGAAGACCGAAGCGGCCGAACCTACGATACCGAGCGCTTGCCCGGCCGTAGCCAGCATCTGCTCACCTGTTTGCTGGGCCGGCTGCAGGCTGGGCAGCGTTGCGGGCAGGAACTCACTCAAGCGCGCCATCAGCGGATTGGGAATACCCATCATCCACTCACGCACGCTGTGGTAGTAATCCGGCACTGCGGCAGCAATCGTTGACCCTTGCTCGACAATCAACGGGAACAGCAACAGCACAAAGCCGCTGAGCATGGCGAGCAGCACGAGATAGACAACAATGACCCCCGCGGTGCGGGGCAGACCGCGGTGATACAGCCAGGTGACGGCGGGCCGGATCACTGTGCCGAACACGATGGCGATGAACAGGATGAAAATGACCTGGTTGAAGCGATAGAGCAGCCAGAAGCTCAGCGCGACAAAGACGAGGATGAGAGTCGCCCACATCACTCGTCGGAATGTCCAAAGATACGGCTGCGAAGGTGGATAGAGCGCCATGCTGTCCCTACTTTTGTTGTGACGCCAAGGAGGCAAGGCCGCCGATTGCGCCGGTCTTCGGCCGTCACACAGCGCCAGTGAAAAGAACGAAGCAATCCCGTCATACTACACTGGATTGCTTCGTCATTTCGGCTCGCCAATGCAATCTTGTCGAGCCACTTAGTTGGCCGAATGCACGCTTGTTACTGGTGCGGCATCCTAGTCCTTGTCCTTGGCGTCCTGAACGGCGTCCTTGACGTCGTTCTTCACGTCGTGAGCGGCGTCCTTGACGTCGTTCTTCACGTCGTGAGCGGCGTCCTTGATGTCGTTCTTCGCGTCATTAACGGCATCCTTGACCTTCTGTGTGGTGTCTGCCATAGCTAGCCTCCAGTTTGGTGAAGTCACGAATTACGGAGTTTGGCCTGAACGGTTCAGGTTGTTTGATGCCTGCGGCCGGAAAACAGCCGCAGGATGGCGATCAAGATCACAGCGCCGATGAAGGCGA
>JBFYTD010000593.1:0-2584 GCA_041300885.1 Anaerolineae bacterium
CGGCCCGGCGAGCGCATCCCCATGGACGGCGTGGTGCTGGCCGGCCGCTCGGCCGTCAATCAGGCGCCTATCACCGGCGAGAGCCTGCCGGTGGACAAGGCCCCAGACAGCGAGGTCTTCGCCGGGGCGATCAACGGCAGCGGCGCGCTCGACGTGCGCGTCACGCGCCTGGCGGCCGATAACACCCTCAGCCGGCTGATCCACATGGTGGAAGAGGCGCAGGCGCAGAAGGCTCCAGCCCAGCGCTGGATCGATCGCTTCGCCCGCGTCTACACCCCCGCGGTGGTGGCCGTCGCTGCAGCCGTTGCCGTGCTGCCGCCGCTGCTCTTTGGCCAGCCGTTGCTCGACACAGCGAGCGAGACCGGCTGGCTCTACCGCGCCCTGACCCTGTTGGTGATCGCCTGCCCTTGCGCACTGGTCATCTCGACGCCGGTCAGCATCGTCAGCGCTATCAGCGCGGCCGCGCGCCACGGCGTGCTGGTCAAGGGCGGCGTCCACCTGGAAGCGCTGGCGCGCGTGCGCGTTGTGGCCTTCGACAAAACGGGCACGTTGACGCTGGGCCGGCCGGCGCTCCTCGACGCCCAGTGTGTGACCCACAACAGCCTGGCCGGCGAGCCATGCGCAGCCTGCGACGAGGTACTGGCGCTGGCCGCGGCCGTGGAGCGCCGCTCAGAGCATCCCCTGGCTGCGGCCGTGGTGCGGGCGGCCGAGGCGCGCAGCCTCAACGGCCGCTATGCCGCAGCCGAAGGGGTAGAGGCGCTGGCCGGGCAAGGGGTGAGCGGCCGGATCGGCGACGCGACCGTGGCCGTCAGCAGCCACCGCCGCGTCCATGAGCTGCACCTGGACCACGACGACGCCTTCTGCGGCCGGGTGCAGAGCGTCGAGGCGGCCGGCCAGACCACCATGCTGCTGCACGACGACGGAGGCATCCGCGGCTATCTGTCCGTGGCCGACCAGGTACGGCCGGGCAGCGCGGCCGCCGTGGCCGGGCTGAAAGCGGCCGGCATCGAGCGCGTGGTGATGCTGACCGGCGACAACGCCCGCACGGCCCAGGCCATTGCGACGCTGGCGGGCATCGACGAGGTGCGCGCCAACCTGCTGCCGGGCGACAAGGTCAGCGCGGTCGAGGCGCTGCTGGCCGAGCACGGCGCCGTGGCCATGGTGGGCGACGGCGTCAACGACGCGCCGGCCCTGGCGCGGGCCACCGTGGGCATCGCCATGGGCGGCGCGGGCAGCGACCAGGCGCTGGAAACGGCCGACATCGCCCTGATGGGGGACGACCTGCGCCTGCTGCCCTTCGTGGTGCGCCTCAGCCGCCAGACCCGCGGCGTGATCGTGCAGAACGTCGCCTTCAGCCTGGCGATCAAGGCGGTGTTCCTGGCGCTGGCCCTGGCCGGCGTGGCCACGCTGTGGATGGCCGTCTTCGCCGACGTGGGTGCCTCGCTCCTCGTGATTCTCAACGGCATGAGGCTGTTGCGCGCCAGTCCGGCGCAGACAGGTCTCGATACGGCGCAGACGCCTACTCGACCAACGGCTACTCGAACACCATGACCATTGACCCGACGCAAGTTGAAACTGCGCTGCTAGTTGACCGCAACGAACCCACAGCGCCGGTTCACTGATCAGCACCCCCTGCCTATCCACCGTCGTTACACAATTGCACGCCAGTTGGGTATAATGGATGCGTCCAACCGTGAATTGAGGAGTTCGCACGCCCACGTGCGAACCCGGCGTCTGGGGATGCCTGCTCCTCAAACAAGTGTTGACACGACACCAGACGCAGCAGAGACAAAGCGCCACCCTATGACCTCAAGCTCCGATCTCAACGCATTGACCCTGACCGGCCTGACCCATCGCTGTGCGCAAGAGACCGAATCGTTCTTCCAGCGCGCCGCGTATGATCCTGCCTACTGCTATGAGCTGTTTCGCCGTGCGGTGCATGAGCGCAACCAGCGCGCCTATGACTGTCTGTACCGTCAGTACCAGCCGCTGGTGGCGGGCTGGGTAGAGCGTCACCCCAGCTACTCCAGCGCCAATGAAGAAGTGCAGTATTTTGTCAACCGGGCCTTCGAGAAGCTGTGGCATGCGCTGACGCCCGATAAGTTTCAGCGCTTCTCCGATCTCAAGGCGCTGCTCAGCTATCTCAAATTGTGTACGCACAGCGTGGTCATCGATCACGCGCGCGCCCGCCAGCACGCCCTGTTGGACGAAGCGCCCAGCGAAGCCCTGCTGGCCGGCCAGGCCGCCAACATCAGCGTGGAGGGCGATGCGATTGAAAACGCCCAGCAACAGGCGTTTTGGCGCGTGATCAACCATCGCTTGGCCGATGAAAAGGAACAGGCGGTGGTCTTCGGCTCTTTCGTGCTGGCCATGAAGCCGGCTGAACTGCATCTGCGTTACCCGCACCTGTTTAGTGACGTCAAGGATGTCTACCGCACCAAGCAGAACGTGTTGGAACGGCTACGACGCGATCCTGAACTGCTCAACTTGCGCGCCGACTACGTGTAAAATGCCACCATCTCCCGTTTAATAGGGTGAAGGAGTTTAACGAAGCAGATGATTTGTCAGAACACCCCCCAGCTCG
>JBFYTD010000594.1:0-2583 GCA_041300885.1 Anaerolineae bacterium
CGCAGCACCGGGCTGATGCAGTTGGCTCTACGCACGCCGGCTATCGGAAGCAGAATAGCCAGAAGCAGCGTACTCTTTCCGTTTCGTTGCCCGTTGTTGCCGCGCCGGGCGTCTCTGCGGCCGGCTGGAAGGGCGTCCAGTAGGCACGCAGCTTGCTCGTGAAGGCGATGTCCCCGCCGGGGCGTTCCTTGTCGCCGATGACAAAGCCGTAGCGGCCGGTCTCACCGGTGGGATGCCACACGGCGACTGTGTAGCGCCCGTCAGCAGGCAGCGTGACTCGCTGCGATTGGCGCTCCCAATAGGAGGTGCGGCTGAATGGCTCGAAGAAGGTCTCCGCTGGGCCGGCCGGGGGCGCCATCACCAGCGCCCCGATTGCGCCGCCGGGGCGCTCGACCTGCACTGGCAAGGCCGCCTGGCCGAGGCCCGTTCCCAGCAACGCAATCGTCGGCGCAAAGTTGTCCTGGCCCTCGATCTGCGGGATGGTCATCTCCATCAGGATGCGCTCGCCCTGCCGGCCGTCGAAGGTGTAGTAATCCACGTCGGCTGCCGACTCCAGCGTAGCATAAACCACCGTGCTGATGGTTGGATCCTTGATGATCCAAGGGGCGCCGGCAACGATGTCCTGCTCTTCGAAGTAGGGACGGTGAGCGGAGGCTGGCGTGGCCGCCAGCAGGATGGCGATCAATGCCAGGGGTAAGGCTGCAAGGAGATAACGTCGCATAGGTGTATTCTCCGTCGAGTGTGGCTAAGCCAGGTCCAACGTACCCTTGTGCCCCTCGGTGTAGGCCGTCAGGATGGCCTGTGCCACGGCCTGCGGGGTCATGGCGTTGCCGGGCATCTTGAAGGGCACCTTCTGCCACAGCGCTGTGTTGACCGCGCCGGGCCTGACCACGGTCACTTTGCGCTTGCGGGCCTCTTTGCGGAAAGCCTCGCCGAAGGCCTCCATACCGGCTTTGGCAGCCGCGTAGGCGGCCAGACCGGGCATCTGCATGCGCTCGCTGACCGCGCCGAGGAAGAAGAGATGCGCCTCGGGAGTCAGCAGCGGCAGGCTGTAATGCGCAGCCAGAAACGCGCCGGTCAGGTTGGCATCCAGGATGCGCTGCCAGACGGCAGGGGGCATTTCCTCGACCTTGGACGACGTGATGTCGCCAGCGCTGTAGATCCAGAGATCGACCTGCTCGGTCTCATAGCCGGCCAGTTGCACGGCCTGCTGTACGTCGTGGGGGCGGGCCACGTCGGCCTCGATCACCAGCGGGGTGAGCTGCTCCAGATCGCCGGCCTGTCGGGCGATGGCTATGACCGTCCAGCCCTGCCCGGCCAGCTCGCTCACCAGCGCCCGGCCAATGCCGCCGTTAGCGCCCCAAACCATTGCTGTGCTCATTAGTTGTCCTTATCAGTTGCTAATCCGGTCAGGGTGAAATCGGGGGCGGCGGTGGTTAAACGCGCCTGGATCAAAAATCTTGTTTTGGGAAAAGGGCGGGCGGCTGTGTGAGCCGGCCCGCCCTGCTTTGCTTTTTGCAGACTGGCGGTTTGCAGCATGAAGCGTGAAACGTAGGCCACGTCTCACGCTTCACGTTCATTGAGTGTTAGTTGCCTGCAGGCACCAGGACTTCATCAATCACATGGATGATGCCGTTGGTGGCCTCGATGTCGGCGGCCACGACGTTGGCATTGTTTACCCGCACGCTATCGCGCATGGCGGTGAAGGCCAGCGGCCGACCCAGCAGCGTGGTGACGAAGCCGCGGTCAGATACGTCCTTGGCGGTCAGCTTGCCCTCAGCCACATGGTAGAGCAAGATGTTGGTCAGCGCCTCAGTATCAGCTAGCAGGCTCTCCAGCGTCCCGGCCGGCAGCTTAGCAAAAGCCTCATCGGTAGGAGCGAAGACGGTCAGCGGGCCCTCGCCGCGCAGCGCATCTTCCAGCCCAGCAGCCTGGACAGCGGCCAGCAGCGTGGTGAAGTTGCCAGCGGCAATGGCGGTGTCCACGATGTCCATCTCAGCCATGGCCGGCTCTTCAACCGCAGCTGGTGTCGATTCTGCAGCGGCGGTATCAGCCGGGGGCAGGAGCACTGCGTCGATGACGTGGATCACGCCGTTGGAAGTCTCAATATCGGTGGCCACGATGGTGGCGTCGTTGATCATGGCCGTGCCGTCGATCACCGAGAAGGTGACGGGAGCGCCTTGCAGCGTGTCAACACTCAGGCCATCGGCGACACTCTCAGCCATCACTTTGCCCGGCAGCACGTGGTACAGCAGGATCTGGCTGAGCGCCTCAGGATCGGCCAACAAAGCTTCCAGCGTCTCAGCCGGGATAGCGGCGAAGGCGTCATCGGTGGGGGCGAAGACGGTGAAAGGACCTTCACCGCGCAGCGCTTCTTCGAGGCCAGCAGCCTGAACAGCGGCGACCAGCGTGTTAAAGCTGCCAGCAGCCACAGCGGTGTCGACGATGTCCATGGCCGGCTCTTCAGAAGCGGCCTCGGTCGGAGGCAAGATCACTGCGTCGATCACATGGATTACGCCATTCGAGGTCTCGATGTCAGTAGAGACAATCATGGCGTCGTTGATCATGGCCTTGCCATCCACT
>JBFYTD010000595.1:0-2577 GCA_041300885.1 Anaerolineae bacterium
GCCAGCCGCTGCACGAGATCTGTCGGAGGCTCGCCCGGCCGTTGCGACTCGTCGATGTCGGCCGTGGCGACTTAGAAGGCCAAACCCAGGCGGCGCAGCAGTTCTTGGCGGCGGGGAGAACCGGAGGCGAGGATGAGATGGTGTGGCATGATTGATCTCCGGGACCGGGGATTGGAAATCCCTGGCTGAACCTGAAAAGCCGCCTCAGCGGCTGGGGAGGGGTTCCGAGCGCCTGAGGGCGCTTCTCAGGTTCAGCCGGTGAATTCTATTCACTGGCTGCTCTAGAACTGCCCCTGCATCGACCCGGCATAGCCGGTCATCTCTACGTAGCCGTTGCCGCTGACCGGCTGGCCGGCGTGTTCGCCCGTAACCTTGACTGCACCTTCCCAGTAGTTGTAGGAGACGTTCAACTCCTGGTCGGCCAGCCACGGCTGCAACTCCAGCCGCAGATCCAGGCTGGGCACGGTGAGGGTCCAGCGGGCCGGGTATTCGCCGCCGCTGCGCGGGCTGCGCCAAGTCTTGTCAACCTCGATCTGGAAGTCGTCGCGGCCGAGGTAAGTTACGACGCCGTCGGGGTCCACGAAGCTGCCGGCAGAGAAGGGATCGATGCTGCCGTCGTCCTGGCGGATGTGGAAGGCTTTCAGTTCGCTGCCGTCGTCCAGTTGGATCGCAAACCAGTCCCAGCCCACCTGATTCGGAGCCAGCGCGCTGGTGCTGTACTCGTGGTCCTTCCAGCTTGCGCCCGTGACCGGAAACACGGCGTCACCCACGGTCACGACGCCCTCAGTCGCCAACCGGGTCAGGCTATAGTAGAAGGACGCGTTGCCGGGATCGGGCCCCTTTTGGCTATAGCCCTGATCGCCTTGCAGCACCGGGCCTTTGCGGTCGGTTAGCAGGAAGTCGATGGCCACATCGCCCGCGGCTGCCTGCACGCGGGTCACGCCCGGCTGGCCGGGTACGTCCTCCACCCGCCAGTCCTCCAGCCAGACTGCGTAGGGCTCGGCCTGTGCGCCGGCCAGGTCTGCTCCGCCGCGTGCCAGCCGCTCGAAGGAATGAAAGCGCTGGCCATCGACGTCCGTCAGCGCAAAGTGGCCCATGTAGACTTGGTCAGCGTTCCAATCGGAGGCTCGCTCGGCGCGTTGATCGGGCGGCAACATCGCGCGGCGGAAGATGGTGAATTGGTAGCCGAAGTGGCGGCCATCCTCGCCGGCCAGGTTGCCGGTGTAGTACCACCACTCGGTCTGAAAGTCAGGGTGCGGGCCGTAGTCGGCCGGAAAGCTCAGCGGCTGCGGCCCAGTCGCGCGCGCAAAGCCGCTGACATCGACCGCCTCGACCACGCCCTGCACCTGCGCCTGCACCTCCGGCTGGCTGCGTTCCCGCCACAGCAAGGTCGCAGCCGCGGCCAGGATCAACAACAGTGGAATCCACAACCAACGGTTTGTTTTCATCGTTATCTCACACCTTTATCGTATTCGATTGTACCCCAAAGTTCAAAGCGTGGGAGTGGGAAGGGTCACAATGGCGCGTGACGTCCCAAATGACGCGACCAGAGAACACCTCTTGCAGAGATCGGATCAGACCTGACAGTACGCGGTTTTGCTAACTTGACGACACTCGATCTGACACGTATAATCCACTTGTAATGCGGCGTACTACCAAGGTGCGTCGCATTTTTACCGTTGCAAAACAGCTTCCAGGAGACAAATTCTTATGATCGGCGTTCAGGATTTGCGCAAAGGCGTTACATTCGAGTTCGAGGGCAACATCTACCGCGTGTTGCATTATGAGCACATCAAGACCGGCCGCGGCGGCGCAACCATTCGTATCAAGGCGCGCGACCTGCGCAGCGGCGCTACTATCGACCGCACCTTCCCGTCGGGCAACCGCGTCCAAGACATCCGCCTGGACCATGCCACGGTGCAGTATCTCTACCACGAGGACGATCTCTACACCTTCATGGACCTTGAGACCTACGATCAGCCGATGCTGTCGGCCGAGGTGCTGGGCGACGCAGTCCAGTACCTTCAGCCTGAGATGACCCTGGACGTGGTCAGCTACGAGGGCAAGGCTATCGACATCGAGCTGCCTACCACTATCGATATGGAAGTGACCTACACCGAGCCGGGCTATGCCGGCGACACGGCCACCGGCGCGACCAAGACCGCTGAGATGGAGACCGGCCTGAAGGTGCAGGTGCCGTTGTTCGTCAACGTGGGTGACATGATTCGCATCGATACCCGCAGCGGCGCCTACGTCACGCGCGTGTAGCTTCCTGGTTGTCATTTGGCGTTAGGGCCTGCTTGCGCTATAATGCCCTCCGTCGGGCGGTGACCCGGCGCTGTGCCACCCTAGCTCAGCCGGTAGAGCAGCGCATTCGTAATGCGCCGGTCGTCGGTTCGATTCCGACGGGTGGCTCCTTACGCCTCGACGAGCCCCAACCGCCAGCGGTTGGGGCTTTTGTCTGCCCGCAACGAATCCCATGACCAGCCCAAGCCAGCCCGCTCCCCACCCCATCGACCGCCTGTACCGCTTGGCAGCCAGCGATCGGGTGTTGGCGGTTGTGCTGGCCTTGACCGT
>JBFYTD010000596.1:0-2575 GCA_041300885.1 Anaerolineae bacterium
ATCCGCCGCATGATGGCGATACTGGTGGCGTAGGTGGCGTCGACGCCCAGATAGCTCATGCTCTTGCTAAGCAGGCTCTGCCGCCGGCTGTAGGGCGTGTCCGACGCGTAGTGCAGGATGCCAATGTCGTAAGGCGCGTTGATGAACAGGTTGACGATCTCGTTGACCGGATAGCGCTGCGGGTAGATGTCCTCGTAGATGCCGCTCAGGTAGGGCCCGGCCTCCATCTCGATGTCGGTGTAGCCCTCGTTGTAGAAGACGTGCATGAACTGGCGGTTCTGCAAAAAGGTGCCGCGCACGGTGACGCTCTTCTGGTTGTCGAAGACGTCGCCGTATAGCAAGTAGGGGCGCACGTCGCCGGCCCGGAAGCTGTTCTTGAACAGGTAGGTATTCTTGGAGTGCTCGTCATACACCACGTTGGGGATCATCACGTCGCCCACGCGGCCGTTGAGCGAGGCCGCCTTGCCCATGATGTAGACGCCCTGGATGTCGGACAGGTCGGCCGAGAGCTGCGAGAAGACCAGATAGGCCGCCATGCCCAGCGGGTAATCGATGTTGACGATCAACGACCGGCTGTGCTGCAAGCGCTCCAGCCCTGGCATGGCCAGCCGCGGGTCGAAGTGCGCCGGATCCAGCCGGGCCAACTCAATCACCTGGCCGCTGACGTCCAGGTAGTGCGGGTTGTCGACGCGGTGGATGCCCAACTGGCGCTCATGCTGGTAATGCCCCTCGTAGCGCTGCGGCTGGGCGGCCAGAAAACTGCGCTGCAAGTAGTACAGCAGGTTCTCCTGGCCCATCGCGCTGCCTTTCTCGGTGAGCGCCTGCCACTCCTGCCACAGGCCATCGGGGTTGGTTTCCTGCAAGAAGGCCAGGATGTCGGCCCGCTGCTGCCGGGCGTAGCCGTTCAACAGGTTGGGCAGCGCATGGGGGTTGCTGGAGACGAAATAGATCGGACGCTGGCTGATGGGGCCGATCTCGCCGACTTTGATCACGCTGCGCCACCAGGCCTGCACGGCCTGGCGGTAGTCAGCCGCCGAGCCGGCCAGCAGGTTGAGCTGCAAATTGGCCGGTTCCGCAGCCAGGCTGCGCAGCGCCCAGAAGAACTCGTCCTGCCAGACCCGTTGCAACAGGCGGAAATCGGCTTCGTCCAGCCCCAGGGCGGCTCGGATCTTGTTCAGCCGGCTGTCGCTCAACTTCTTTTTCTTCACCTGCTGGCGCAGCCACTCGCCGGTCTCGGCCGGCTGCAAGCGCTGGTGCAGCTTGTTCCACTCGATCTGGTAGGCGGTCAGGATGGGGATCAGATCGTCGATGTCGCTGACGCTGGAGATGTAGGCTGCCAGCGTTCCCTGGCCGTCGAAGAACATCTTGCGCCGCCGCGCCATGGCAAACACCTGCTGCCACTCGCTGATGTTGACACCGGCGCGGCGCAGGAAGACCTCGTCCGACTGGCCCAGCAAGACCAGCTTGACCTTGTACATGCAGGTGGGCAAGCGCATGGCCGCGTAGACCAGCGCCGGCACATCAGGTTCCGGGTCCTCGGCCTTGGGATGCAAACTGGCGCGCATGCCGGCGTGGGTCTCCTCCAGCGAGCGCACGCGTATCGGCTGCGTGCTGCGCAACAGGGAGTAGTAAGTGCGGATATAGAGATCGACTTCTTCGTTGATGGTTTCTGGGACGGTTCTTAGCATGGTGGATTGGGGAACTGGTAGATTGGGAAATTGGTGGTCAGTCACCAGGCACGGGTTACGGGTTACGGGTTACGGGTTACGGGTTACGGGTTACGGGTTACGGGTTACTACAGAGTATAGTCTACGCCGCGCTTATGGTCAAACTGCGGCGGCTTTTCGTGCGGGCGCGGCGGGTGCTTGGCGGCAGGGTTGCGGCTGTGGTATACTCGCGTCATGTCTGACGCACTGATCCAACCCTCCACATCACCTCTGTTGACTCCCAAACGAGCACTGGTGCTGGCAGTGGCCTTGCTGGCGCTGCTGGCGCTGCTGCTGATCCTGTCGCCAGCCGAGGCCCAACTGGGCAACCTGATCAAGGTCATCTATCTGCACGGCGCGCTGGCCCGGGTGGGCCTGTATGCGCTGATGCTGGCCGCCCTGCCCGCGTTGGCCTACCTGATCCGGCCCCGGCCGGCCCTGCTGCGCTGGTCCAACGCCATTCAGGTGGCCGGCATGAGCGTCTTCGTCGTCCACTTTGTCCTCAGCGTCATCCCTACGTACGAGACCTGGGGCATGTGGATCGCCTTCGACGAGCCGCGCACCCGCATGACCTTGCAGATCATCGGTGTGGGCCTACTGGTGATCGTTGTGCGCCGCCTCATCGACGATCGCCGCTTCAGCGCCGTGGCCAACCTGCTGCTGGGCGCGGCAGTGCTGCTGCTCAACGTTCGCACCGGCGTCCTGCGCCACCCCCTCAACCCCATCGGCGAGTCGACGTCGTCGGCGATCCAGCTCTACTACGCCGGCATCCTGCTGACCTGCGCCGCCCTGACCGGCTTGCTGGCATGGTGGCTGGCGACGCGCGCCAAAGAACACAGCCCATGAAAATCGTAACCGTCGCAGAGATG
>JBFYTD010000597.1:0-2573 GCA_041300885.1 Anaerolineae bacterium
ACTGGCTGGCCGACCAGGTGGAGATCGTCTTCGCCCAGATCGAGGCGCAGGACCAGGCCGAGATGGAAGAGGAGATGGCTTCGACGGCCGTCTAAAATAACCTGTCCATGGCATAGACGGGCGGCGCGGCCAAGACTGCGCCGCCCGTTTTTCTTTCCAGCCAACACCGCTCTGGCTGGTCTGTGCGCAGCCACCGAGCCAGCTCGCCGCCGAGCATCTATGCGCTGCGCAGCGCCGCAATGATCTTCTGGTCAGTCACAGCGAAGGGGTAGCCTGCCAGGTCGTCCAGCGTCACCCAGCGCCAATCGGCCACGCCGATAGATTGCGGTTCGCCGGCCAGCAATTGGCACTTGAAGGCGTGCAGCGTGATACGAAAGTGGGTGTAGGCGTGCTTGACCACCGTCACCGGATCGCCAACCGCCGCCTCCACGGCCAACTCCTCCTGCAGCTCGCGGCGCAGGCAGTTGGACAGGCTCTCGCCCTCGTGGCGCTTGCCGCCGGGGAACTCCCACAGCCCGCCCAGCATCCCCTCCGGCGGCCGCTGGGCGATCAGAAACTGCTCAGGCTGGCCGGGCCGGCGCAACACAGCCGCGGTGACGTCGAAGTGCGGCAGCGGTTTGCGGGCCGCGCGCACCGGCCGCTCCTCTTGCGTGCCGCGCTGGCGGGCCAGGCACGGAGCGTGCAGCGGGCAGATCAGGCAGCGCGGCCGCTGGGGCAGACACACGGTCGCGCCCAGGTCCATCAGCGCCTCGTTCAGCGGGCCGGCCTGCTGCGGCTCGACCGCCTCCACCAGCCCCTCGGCCAGATGCCACAGGTGCGTCTCGGTGGCCGACTGGCCGATCTCCCCCGCCATGTCGTAGAGCCGCGCCAGCACCCGCTTGACGTTGCCGTCCAGCACGGCCGCACGCTGGCCGAAGGCGATGCTCAGGATCGCGCCGGCCGTGTACTTGCCGACACCGGGCAGCGCCAGCAGCGCTCGTCGATCGACCGGCGCCTGGCCGCCGTGCTGCTCGACAACAACCCGCGCTGCTTTATGTAAATTCCTTGCCCGGCTGTAGTAGCCCAGCCCCTCCCACGCCTTGAGCACGTCGCCAAGCTCGGCCGCAGCCAGAGCGTCCACCGTGGGGAAACGCTCCAGCCAACGCTGCAAGTAGGGGATCACCGTCGCCACCTGCGTCTGCTGCAGCATGATCTCGCTCACCCACACCGTGTACGGATCGCGCGGCTCAGCTCGCCAGGGCAGGTCGCGCAGGTTGCCAGCGTCGATCCAGGCCAGCAGCGCGGCGGCGATGGCGACGGGGGAGGGAGAGAGGGAAAGCATGGAATGGAAGGGGGAGAGGGGCAGAAGGACGGGCTGTTCGACGCGGAGTGAGCACCCCCAGGTGCGGGGTTGTGGGCACGTTGCCCGCACGTGGGCGTGCTCACTCCACGAGATGTTATTGCTCGTCGCCGTTGCCGTCGTGCTTGCGCAGACTGCGCGCGACCATGACCGCCGGCACGGCCACCGCGGCGGCCACACCTGCGCCGAGGAGCGCCTTGTCCAACGTGCTGCGGCCGGAGAAGCCGCTGTTGTGAGCCGCGTCGCTGTGGCGGTGCTGGGCGGCCACCTCGGGCGCCTCGGTGAAGGCCGTCTTGAGGATCTCCAGCGACTGCGGAATCACCTCCATGCCCATGCGCTCCAGCCGCACGCCCTCCTTGCCCACGTCGGCCCAGCCCAGCTCGTCCGGTTGCACCTGCTCCCAGTTGGCGAAGAGCCGGCCCCACTCGCTCTGCAAGGCGTCGGCCATCATCTTCTCGCCCTTGAAGGGGTACCAGTACATGTCGTGGTAGGCCACCGAGGCCAGGTACGACCAGGGGGCCAGCACCGTCTTGAGCGACCACTCGATGGGCGCCTTGAGCGGGCCCCAGTAGATCTTGTGCTGCATGCGCGAGGCGAAGGTCATCTCCTTGAACGGCCCCTGGAAGTGCCAGTTCTCGGCCGCCGCGTCCAGGTCGCCCACGATCTCGATCTCGTCGGGGTCGCCGCAGCCCAGCCCCAGCTCGTGGGCCAAGCGGATGTACTTGATGCTGAGCGGATCCATACCCATCAGCTTGGCCGCCATGGCGTCGATGGCCACCTGGTCGCTGCTGGCCAGCAGCACGTTCTTGACGTGCGGATACATGCAGCGCGGGCCGGGGCCGTCGCCGGCAAAGGTGCCGTCCATCACCGCAAAGACGCCGCGGTGGATCTTCTGCTGGATCATCAGCAGATCCACCAGGGTCTCGTGGATCACCGGATGGGTCCAGTGGCGCCGCTCGTTGAGCAGGCCGCCAAAGGCGTTCTTCATCGCGCCGGTGGTGGTGGTGAAGATGTGCGCCTTGATCGTCGGCAGGTGGATGATGTTCTCGCCGATGAAGCGCCTGGGGATGTAGAAGCCGTCCTTGTAGACCTCGTTCAGCACAAGGAACTTGTCGGCCAGGTCGCCCACCGCGTCGCGGATGTGGATCCACTCCTCGCCCTCGTAGAGGTGAACGTTGCGCAGGCCGTGGGCTTCGACCACGTTGATCTGCTTGTTCTCGCGCTCGCCCAGGTG
>JBFYTD010000598.1:0-2571 GCA_041300885.1 Anaerolineae bacterium
CGCGCCGCTTGTAGGCCTCGACGATCACCTGGCGCAACACCTGGCGAGCCTCATCGCGCGTCTCGTGCCGGCGATTGCCATAGGTGCTCTCCATGATCAGAAAATCGGCGTCGCTGACTGGCTCCGGGTCGCGCAGGATGGCCATCTCGTGGCGGCCCAGGTCGCCGGAGAAGACCAGCCGCCGCTGCTGTTCTCCCTCCACGATGTCCAGCACGACAATCGCAGATCCCAGGATGTGGCCAGCGTCCAGAAAAGTGACGGTGACACCCGTTGCCGGCGAGAAGGAGCGGTGATAGTTGATGCTGATGAACTGCTTGATAGCTTCGAGCGCGTCGCGTTTGGTATAGAGCGGTTCTACCGGGGGCAGCCCATCGCGCACTCGTTTGCGGTTGACGTAGGCGGCGTCCTGCTCCTGGATGTAGCCGCTGTCTTGCAGCATAGCCACGCACAGATCGCGGGTAGCTGGCGTGCTCCAGATGGAGCCGCGGAAGCCTTGCTTGACCAGATTGGGCAGGTTGCCTGAGTGGTCGATGTGGGCGTGGGACAGAATCACCACATCGATGGAGGCAGGATCGAAGGGAAAGTTGAGATTGCGTTCGTAGCTCAGGCTGCGCTTGCCCTGGTAGAGCCCGCAGTCCAGCAGGATGCGCTGCCCGTTGACCTCGATCAGATGCATCGATCCGGTAACGGTTTGGGCAGCGCCCCAAAAAGTCAGTTGCATGGCGTCCTCCCTGAGGGATTTTAGCTCAAGATCGGGCCAGGAGCCGCAAGATCGCTTCGCCGTACTCGCTCAGCTTCCAGGGGCCCATGGCGTTGGTGGCCGCCAACGCTTCGACGGTGGTCGGCGCCTGGCGGGCGATGGTCATCAGTTGGTCGTTGGTCAGGATCACGTCAGGATCGACGCCGCGCTGGCGGGCACGCTCGGTGCGCCATGAGCGCAGAGCGTCGAAGCGATCGACGGTTTTGGGGTCGGGCCGGCCATAGCCGTTGCCGTTGGTTCGCTTGGGTGGGGCGGGCGCCGGCGACTTGCGCCCGCGCGCCACGGCCTGCAAGATCGCCGCGCCATAGCGCCGCGTCTGGCCGCTGGTCATGCCGCCAACGCGCCGCAACCCCTCCTCGTCTCCCGGCTGCTGACGGCTGATCCCAACCAGCGTGCGTTGATCGATCACCTTGAAGGGAGGGCGGTCTTCCTTGCGGGCCTGCTGTTCCCGCCAGAGGAAAAGCTGCTGCAAGACCGCCAAGGCTGAGGGGGACAGGTCGCGCGCGCCAGGCAGGCTCCAGAAGCCGTCGCCGTCAAAGGGCTTTTCGATCCACTCAACCAGGGGCAGGCGGGCGAAGCTCTCTTGCGCCTCCTCCCAACGATTTTGGGCCCGCAGCTCAGCCTCTTGCTCGTCGCGCAGCGGCAGTAGGTAGTGAGTATCTAGCTGGGCATAGGCCAGCAGTTCGGTGTTCAATGGCCGCCGGCCCCAGTCCGCCCGCTGCAGGCTTTTATTGAGATGAACGTTGTACCTGCTGGCCAGGATTGCCGCCAGGCCCGCCTGCGGCCAACCCAGAATGCGCGCCGCCAGCATGGTGTCGAAAATGTTGGCGAAGGTGAACGCGTAGTCGCGCTTCAGACCGAGGATGTCGTTCTCGGCCGCATGGAAGATCTTCTGGCAGGCCGGATCGGCAAACAGCGGGCCCAACGGCGCCAGATCCACCGCCAGCGGGTCGATCACGTAGTCATGACGAGCCAGCGAGATTTGCAGCAGGCACACGCGGTGAAAGTAGGCGAACAAGCTGTTGGATTCGGTGTCGACGCTGATTACGGGTACCTGCTGGGCTGCCAGGACCAGGGCCTCCAGAGCGTCTGTCGAGTCGACCAAAATGGGCGGCTGTGGGCGGGAGGATCCCCCGTCGCTTTCTTTGAATGCTTGGCTGGAAGTGTTACTCATGATGAAATCAACTGGACGCTGCGCGCCCGGGCGCGGTCAGCGTTCAGATTATGCCCTTCTTGCGGAAGTAGTACAACATGCTGCCGGCTACCAGGCCCATAAAGCCTATGACGATAAAGAACCCATAGAACGTGTCCGCGGCCGGCAGCCACTCCAGATTCATACCATAAACGCCGGTGATCAGCGTCAAGGGCAGCATGATGACCGAGATAACGGTCAGAATCCGCATGACGTCGTTGATACGGTAAGACGTGACCGAGTCGGAGGTCTCGCTCAACCCTTCGATTACCTCGCGATAGTCCTCCAGGATGTCCCACGCGCGCGAGAAGCCGTCGGCGATGTCGCCGAAGTAGACGTCCAATTCCTCCTGGATGAACGCGCGCTCTTTGCGTTCCAGGTTGCTGACGATCGATATCTGGGGCTTGACCACGCGGCGCAGCGCGATGATATCGCGCCGGACGAGGGATATCTCCTGCACGATCTGGCGCATGTTCTCGCGGAACATGTCCTCCTCGATGCCGCGAATCTTGCCGTCCAGCTTGCGCAGCATGGCGAAGTTGTAGTCCACCATGGCATCCAGGATTGTGTACAACAGCCGGCCCGCGCCGCGCCCCATCTGCTTGCCGCGCGCCATGCC
>JBFYTD010000599.1:0-2563 GCA_041300885.1 Anaerolineae bacterium
CGATCAGCCTGAGGTAGGGGTCGGAAAGCGGGTCGGCGCTGTCCAGCGCGATGGCCACCGACTGGCCGGCCTCGCCCTGGAACTGCCACAGGCTGCCCGAACCTGCAGTCGCGGTTTCCGAGCGGCCCAGGATGAGTGGGCGCGGGTCGTTCACGTCGAACTCGATGTTGTAGGCGCCACTGCCGCCGCCGCTGTAGGACGTCGGCACGATGCGGTAGATGCCGTCGCGAGGCAGGAGGTAGTTGGCGATCAACGAGTTGTTGGGTGGGCGCCCGCCGTCGTCGTCGCTGATTGATGCGCCGGCTGGACCCTCCAGACGCAGAACGGTGTCGAAGGCGTTATTGACGGCGTTCATGGCGATGGTGACGGACTGGCTGCGCCGGCCCTGGAAGTACAGCGACTGTCCGCTGCCGGCGTTGATCTGGCCCGGGACCGCGTCGCCAGTTTTAATAAGATCGATGAACGCCGTGGCGCGATCGCAGGCCGCCGCGTCGCCCTGCTGGCAGAAACGGTAGTAGGCCTCGGGCAACAGGCGCAGCGCCTCGTCTTCCAGCCAGGTGTCTGGCCACTGCTGGCTGCCTTCCAGCGCTTCCTCCAGGGCATCCACGGCCGGGGCGAGGTCGGTCAACTGGGGATTGGCCAGCAGCCGCTCGGCCTGCGTCAGGCTCGATGCTGCCTGGAAGGCTTGCTGTGGATCGAACGCCGCCAGCCCGGCTGCCAGGTCCAGACAGGCATTGGCCCGATCGTCGTTGGTGCGCAAGGGCTCCCGCAGGTACTCCAACGCCTGTTCGCCCAGCATCTTCGCGGCCGACTTCGTGGGATCCAGCTTCAGGCGCTCATCCCTGCTGGCTTGGTCCAGCAGCGCCATGCCGTCAGCCAGGCTGTTTGGTCGACAATCGTCGATCGCCTTGCTCGCCTCCGCCACCAGCGCTTCGGCGAAGCTGACATCGATGGGGTAAGCGTCACAGATTTGTGCGTCCGTTGTTTCGCCCGGTTTGGCGGTGGGGAAGGCTTTGAGCCAGGCGTCGTAGCTCAGGTTGCGGCCGGCGCGCGTGCATGCCAGCTCCAGCCAACTTGCCTGATCCATAGGCCAGCGCGCCAGGCTGCCTGGCAAGGCTGCAACTAGGATCTGCCCGCCGGCGTCGAGAGCGAGGCCGGTGGCGCGGCCAAAGTCCAGGTTGAAGCGATCGACCAGAGTCCAGGTCGCTCGTTCTCGCAGCTCCAGTTGCGGTTGCGGCGCGCTGGCGGACAACGCCAGCCAGGCGTCGCCCTGCATGAAGGCGATGGCGTCGAACTGCATGCCTTGCTGGCTGTCATCAGCAGAATACTCCCTGACCAGCTCGCCGTTGGCCCAGTTCCAGACGACGACCGTGCCGTCCCGGCCCAAGGCCGCCAACTGGCTGCCGTCGCTGTTGAACGCCAGATGGACGACATCAGCCACCTGCGGCGCCAGGTTCACTGCGCTGGCCGCAAAGCCGCCGGAGGTCTGTACCTCGCCCGACTCCAGGGCCATGGCCCACTGGTCGGGACGCTGCGGACGAAAGGCCAGGGCGACAATCGGTTGGGTCGAGGAGATGGTCCAGGTTGGGGAAGTGATCTTGTCACCGTCAGGCGACAGCACATCGAGCCTGCAACCCGTCAGCGTCGGTCCAGCCGGGGTCACGGCCTGGTTTGGATCGGGAGTCTTAGCCGAATCCAGCGCCGCAGATGGCTCTGACGGCAGCATTTCCTGGCATCCTGCCAGCCCAATGCGGGCGCCGTCGCCGCTGAGCGCTGCGGCTGTGAGGGTCATGCCGGCGCTGTAGCTGATGACCGGGCTGTTGCCCACTGCGTCGCCCAGCAGGACCGTGCGCGCGTCGCCGGCCAGCGCCAGCCAGCGCCCGTTGGGACTGATGGCGCGCAACGTGGCTGTCACTGGCATCGAAATCGGCTGCACGCTGGCAAACTCAGAATATCGGCTGAGGTCCCAGGCGATGGGTTCGTAGTCGCCAATGCCAAGCGACAGCAGACGCTGCGGCGCTGACCGATCGAAAGCCACGCGCGACACTCCACCCTGGTGGCCGGCCAACTGCCAGGGGGCGGCGCCGGGCTGCGCCAGGTCGTAGACCCGCACCAGACTGTCACTCCAGCCGGCCGCCAGGCGTGTGCCATCGCTCGTGAAGGCCAGGTCCCACACCTTGATGGCCAGATCGAAATGGTTGTCCAGCTCGCTGCTGGTGGGCGGGTCCTGCGACAGGTCCCACAGCCGGAGCGTGCCGTCGTCGCTGCCCGAGGCCAACTGCGTTCCGTCGGGGCTGAAGGCGACAACGTTGACCCACTCGCCGTGATCGGGGAGGGTCTGCGACACGGGATTGCTGCTGGCAAGCTCGCTCCACAGAATGATCACGCCGTCGTTGCCGGCCGAGGCCAGCCGGCTGCCACTGGGATCGTAGGCCACGGAGAAGGCCCAGTCGTCATGCTGGCCGGGCAGGGTGCGGCTGATCGGCTCGCTGCCCACCAGATCCCAAAGCTCGACTGTGCCGTCCTGGTTGGCTACCGCCACCTGCTGGCCGTCAGGACGCCA
>JBFYTD010000600.1:0-2562 GCA_041300885.1 Anaerolineae bacterium
GCGCGCACCATGCGAGACAGGCCCTCCTGCACCGAGGCAAAGGCGCCAGTGGCCGCGCCGGCCAGGATGGCCACGCCCAGGCAGGGCGCTTCGGCCACGTCCATGGCGCGCACCGGCTTGCCGTACACGTCGGCCTTGACTTGCAGCCACAGCGGCGAGCGCGCCCCGCCGCCGAAGGCCCGCAACTCCTCGACGGCGATACCGGCGGCCTCCATCGCGTCCAGGCTGAGCTTGATCTCGTAGCTGACGCTGTCCAGCATGGCCTTGATGACCTGGCCGCGCGTGGTGCTGAGGTCGAGCCCCAGGATGGCGCCTTTCGACGCGGCGTCCATCCATGGGGTGCCGCTGCCGACGAAATGGGGCAGGATCAGCACGGGCGACGGGCCGGGGCTGGCCTGCTCCAGGAGCAGGTCGTAGACGTCGCGGCCGCTGGCGCGGGCTTGCTCTAGCTCTACGCCGCCGAAGGTGTCGCGGTACCAACGCAGCAGCGCGCCGCCGGTCGTGCTGTAGCCGAAGACGATGGTCATGCCGGCCGCGGTGTGGGGACTGACGGGCAGATTGCTGGCCAGCAGCGCGTCGTCCAGCACCAGCCGTGGCGACGCCACGCCGACGCACTCGACCGTGCCGGTGGAGTCCATCGCGATGCCCGCGACCACCGCGCCGCAGCCCAGCGCGCCGGCCGGCTGGTCATGCCCGCCGGTCACAGCTACCATGCCGGGCGGCAGGCCCAGCCGCTCGGCCGCGGACGCTGGAACTTCACCCACCACCGAACCGGAGGGCAGCAACCGCGAGAGCCGCGCCACGTCCAACCGCGCCAGCTCGACGATCTCCTCCGACCAGGCCAGCCGGCCTACGTCGAAGGCCATGGTGCGGGCGGCCAGACTGTAGTCCATAATCGGCGGCAGGCCCAGTTGATGGAAGACGAAGTCCTGCATGCACAGGAAGCGGTGGGCCGCGCTGAAGCTCTCAGGCTGATGCTGGCGCAGCCACATCAGCTTGTTGACCGTGTACATGGGATGCAGCGGCAGGCCAGTGATCTGGAAGATGCGCTCCCGGCCCACCTGCTCCTGCCACCAGCGCGCCTGTTCGTCGGCGCGCGTGTCCAGCGCGGTGATGAAGCGGCACAGAGGCCGGCCCCCAGCATCCACCGGTAGCACCGACTCGCCGTGGGTGGCCACGCTCAACGCCGTCACCGGATCGCGGGAAGCGGCCGCCGTCACTCGGCCGATGACCTCACAGATGGCCTGCCAGACCTCGGCCGGGTCCAGCTCCATCCAGCCCGGATGCGGCTGGTAGAGCGGGTACTCGCGGTAAGCCTGCGCCAGCGTCTCGCCATCCAGCCCAAAGGCGACAGCCTTGCAGCCGGTGATGCCAATGTCCAATCCCAGCAGGCTCATGGGATGCTCCGTACTCCCTCTCCCCGTGGGAGAGGGTTGGGGTGAGGGTACTGCGCTATCGCCAGCGCGCGTAGCCAAACTGCTCAAGGTAGAACAACATGCGCGCCACGACCGTCTCCTGCCAGACCGCGCGTCGGCCCCGCTCCACCAGCGCCCAGCCCTTGGGGCCGATTGCGCCCTGGCACAACGCCTCGATGAAGCCTGCGTCGGAGAAGCGGGCGCCTAGCATGCCCTCGGCCTGCAACATGTCGATGGCGACGGCCGGCAGCATGTTGCCCAGGTTGTGCAGCACGTGGCCGGCCACGGCCTGGCCGCCCAGCCGCTCGAAGATCGACCAGACGTTGACCTTGACGATGCCGTCGCCGGGCAGGCGGGGCAGGTCGGCGTCGGCCAGGCTGGAGGAGCCGTGCAGCACCAGCCGCGGGCCGACCCGCTGGCTGATCTGCTGAGCCAGAGCGCCGTGATAGTGGGCCGAATCAGAGGTGGCGCGGTGCTCGGTGCCCAGGTTGGGCACCAGCAGGTCCACGCCGGTCTCAGCCAAAAAGCGCTCGGCCTGGGCCGGGTCGGTCAGATGGCTCTGGGCCGTGTCCGCCTCCTCGGCCTGGATGATCTCGTCCACGCACCCTTCGACCATCACCTGGTGGCCGTGCTGCTCGACGAACTCGGCCGTGCGGCGGATGTTCTCGTCGAAGGGGAAGTAGCTGCAGTCGTACATGATGGTCGCGAACCTGTCCAGGCAGCGGGGGATGATCTCCTCCTCATAGCCAGGCAGCGCGTGGTCCAGGTGCAGCATGACGGCGACATCGCGATACGGGCTGTCCTCCGACAGGAACGTGTCCACGTCGGCCAGCAGCGCACGCAGCCCCAGCTTGGCGTCGGCCACGCCGGTGTAGTGCTGAAGCTGCGGCTCGATAGGATAGTTGGCTGTGGCCGAGAGCACCACCGGCACGCCGGGCAGACCGTGCGTCTGGGCGAAGCCATGCGCCGCGGCCAGAATCGCCTCGGTGGTGCGCTGGTTCTCGGTGCAGAAGTTGGCCAGGCAGATGCCGCGCGCGGCCACCTGTTGGTAGATTTCTCTGGCTTGGGTGGGGTCGGTGATCAGGGGCATGGCAGTGGATTTCACGGGCGGGCACGGTCAGGAGACCGGCCCGAGCAACGCGGGCGA
>JBFYTD010000086.1:0-7406 GCA_041300885.1 Anaerolineae bacterium
CCGTGCCGGCTCTTTGACGAAGAAGAAGCAGGGCAGGGCGAAGAGCAGGAAGAGCAGCGCGCTGAGGCGGAAGATGCCGGTGTAGCCGATGGTGTTGAGTAATAACAGGCCGCTGCCCACGCCGATGAACGATCCCATGTAGCCCAGGCCCACGCCGAAGCCGCCGACCTTGCCGCGATTCTCCTCGGTGCTCACCACGGGTAATAACGAGTCGTAGAAGATCAGGCCGCCCTGGAACATGTAGTTGGCGACGACGAAGAAGACCAGGGAGAGCGCAAGGCTCCCGACGCCCAGCAGCGCGGTGAAGCTGACGCAGATCACGGTGGTGACGACCAGAAATGGCTTGCGGCGCCCGGCCTGGTCCGACAGCGCGCCCAGAATCGCAGCCGTGAAGAACATCAGGGCCATGGAGATGCTGTTGGCATTGCCGTAGTCCGCATCGATCCCGCCCATCTCGTTGACGACCCACAGGCTGAAGTAGAGCGACACGATGTTCATGGAGAAGATCGTGTTGGCCAGGTCGTACAGCGCCCAGGAGAGGACGGTGCGCTTGGCGGGGGAGGCTGGGAGGGCTTGGGAGGTGGTCATGTGATCTGCCTGGTTCAAGCGCCAGGGATTGGAAATCCCCGGCTGAAGCTGAGAAGCGCCCTCAGGCGCTGGGGATCTGGTTCGCAGCCGCTGACGCGGCTTTTCAGGTTGAGACGGTGAACACTTGCACCTGCGCGATGCAAGTGTTCATCGTGCTGTCAGCCGGCGAATGAAATCCACCGGCTCCCGTCCTGATTGGCGTCCCTACCCTCAATGAACACCCTGACTATCGCCAATGCAAGCCCACAAACCGCCATAAACCGCCACAATCCCCATCGTTCATCGTTCATCATTCATCGTTCTCCGCTCCGCCTCCTCCATCTCCCATAACGCCTTGGCCACGCCCTGCAAGGCGCGGCGGCGGGTGCGGTTGAAGGTCCCCTCGCCGATGTACAGCCGGTTCATGATGTCCCGATTCGGCTCGTCCAGCACGTAGGAATTGTACAGAATGATGAACTGGTGCCACTGGCGCGGCGGGACGCTGGTCGCTTTGGGCGCTTCTCCCTCTGGCCGCAGCTTCTGGAGCGCCTCGACCAGCACCTGGTTCAGCGCCTTGCCGCGCTCGATGTGCGTGCTGGCGCCGCCCTGCTGCATGGCAGCCTGGCGCTGATGCACCAACGCCAGCCCGGCCAGCGGATGCTCGCCCAGCGCGGGGTAGTCGTGCAGCCGGCGCAGCGCATCCTCCACCTGGCCGGTGAACAGCGCCTGGCTCTCGTCTGGCGACGCGGCCCCGGCGGCTGCGCTGTTGGCCGCCAGCATCTCCTGCACCTGGCGTTGCGTGGCCCGCTCCCGCTCCCTGAACTGCGAGACCATGGCGTTGATGGCGCGGGCGTTCTCATCTTGCAGCCGCGCCGTGCGAATAATGGCGGCCAGTTGATCGGCCACGTCGTCCAGCAGCATCAGGTCCTCGTCGGCAAAGGGCAGCCCGCTGTTCCTGGGCCCCAGCAGCAGCGCGCCCGCCTGGCTGCCGTCGATGGCGATGGGCGCCAGCAGTGTCATGCCGGCCAGCCCGTCCTGCGTCGGGTCGCCGTCGCCAGCGGGGCGGCTGTCCGGCGTCAACGGGGTGATCTCAGCGCCACGCAGGCGGGAGGCGGGGATGGTCTGGCCGGCGCGGGCAGGGCCCTGGGAAGCCAGGACGACGAAGCCGCCGTCTGCGCCTTCGCCGGCCAGCGCAATCAAACCGTGCTCCACCGAGAGCGTCGCACACAGCCAGGCCAGCACAGCCTGCAACTGCTCAGGCAGCGACAACCCCGTGCCGGCCTCGCTGGCCAGGCCGCGCAGGTTAGCCCGCAGTTGGCGGAACTGGTCGCGGTAGAAGAGGCGGTCCAACGCGGTGCGCACGCCGTCGTACAGCATCAGCACGCTGATGGTCACCACCATGACCAGCACCAGGGTCACGAAGGAGAAGACGTGGCCGCCCCGGTAGAGCAACTCGGCCAGCAGCACGGCCGCTGCGGTCAGCGAGCCGACGGTGACCAGCACGTAGCGCAGGTCGGCCTCGATCACGCGGCCCTCCACCAGCGCGTTGTGCCGCGCCACGGCGTAGCCCAGCAGCGCCACGGCCACAGCCAAGGCGATGTCGCGCGGCAGCTCGGGCAGGTCCATGCCGAGCAGGATGCCGGCGGTGACGTACAGGCCGCCCAGGGCCGCCAGCACGGTGGCGATGAACAGCGGCCGGAACTGGCGGCGGCGCGCCTGGCTGCTGTCATGCCGGTAGGCTTGCCAGAAATTGACCAGGGCAAGAGCGGCCACTGCGAGGACGTAGACGGTGGCAAAGGGGTAGAGCGGGTCCCTGGCCCGCGCCACGCTGTGCATGCCTGCGCTGGTGACAGGGGCGGCCTGATTGCGGAACCACAGCAGGCTGATCAGCAACAGGCCAATGCCGGCGGCGTAAGCGGCCAGGATGGCCAGGCGCCAGATGGCCGTTCTCCTTTGCGGCCGCAGCGCGCCAACGCTCCAGGGACTCTGGCGCCCGGCCGGGGAACGGCGTTGTTGCATGCGTTCCTGGCTCAGGCGCAGTTCGACGCTCAGGTGGAACCACAGGGCCGGCAGCAACAACAGGGTGGGCTGGAGCCAGGGCAGCAGGAAGTTGTCGGGCGCGTTGATGGCCAAGGCGTTGTGGAAGAAGAACAGCGCCAGGCACCAGAGGGTGAGCGCTGCCAGCCAGGAGACGCGGCTGCGCGGGCTGCGCGTGACGATGTACAGCCCCAGGCTGAGCGAGACGGCCAGGGCTACCAGATCGAAGAGGGTGGTGATGGCTGCAAGCGAGACGTTCATGGTCCTACATTTTCTTCGCTCCCATCATCGCGCGATCGGGCTGCGCTGTCAAGCTTCGTTCAGTCTGCCTAAGCCGGCCGCGGTTCGCAGGACTGACGGTCCTTCCGAGGACCGTCAGTCCTGCGCGTGTTCATCCCCGCATGATCAGCGGCAGGTAGCGATAAGGCCCGCTC
Organism: Anaerolineae bacterium; assembly: GCA_041300885.1. Lineage (GTDB taxonomy): Bacteria > Chloroflexota > Anaerolineae > JAAEKA01 > JAAEKA01 > JAAEKA01. The sequence continues at coordinate 3,039 of JBFYTD010000086.1, forward strand.
CAAAAGCCCAGCACGTCCACCGGCGTGGTGCGATTGGTCCGCGTGCCATCGCCCAACTGGCCGGACTCGTTCTGTCCCCAGCACTTGACCCCACCGCCCTCGGTCAGGCCGCAGGTGTGACTGCCCCCTGCGGCTATGGCGCGCATGCCGCTGCGCAGCGCGAACACGTCCACCGGCGCGGTGCGATCGGTCGTCGTAGCATCGCCCAACTGCCCATAGTTGTTCCATCCCCAGCACTTAGCCCCGCCGCCCTCGGTGAGGGCGCAGGTATGACCACCGCCTGCGCCGACGGCCCGCACGCCGCTGCCCAGCCCCACCACGTCCACCGGCGTGTTGCGCGCCGAGCCCATCCCGCCGTCGCCCAGTTGGCCGTGACGATTGCTGCCCCAGCACTTGGCTACGCCGCCCTCGGTCAGGGCGCAGGTGTGATCGATACCGGCGTAGATGGCGCGCATGCCGCTGGTCAATCCCCAGACGTCCACCGGTGCAGTGCGCTGGGTCCACGTGCCGTCGCCCAGTTGGCCGTTGCCGTTGTATCCCCAGCACTTGACCCCGCCGCTCTCGGTCAGGGCGCAGGTATGTGTCCCGCCCGCAGCGATGGCCCGAACGCCGCCGGTCAGGCCAATCACGTCCACCGGCGCAGCGCGATCGCTGGTCGTGCCGTCGCCCAGTTGGCCCAACTCGTTGCTGCCCCAGCACTTGACTCCATCGCCCTCGGTCAGGGCGCAGGTGTGAGCCCACAGGCGGACGTGTACGATCACACCGCCCGCAGCGATGGCTTGGACGCCGCTGCCCAGCCCAACCACGTCCACCGGCGTGACGCCGTAGCCGCTGCCCCAGCACTTGACACCGCCGTCCTCGGTCACGGCGCAGGTGTGACCCCAGCTTGCGGCGACGGATTGCACGCCGCTGCTCAGCCCGACCACGTCTACCGGCGTGGTGCGATCGTTGTACTGCGTGCCGTCGCCCAGTTGGCCTCCCCAGTTCCATCCCCAGAACTTGACCCCGCCGTCCTCAGTCACGGCGCAGGTGTGATCGTCCCCCGCGGCAACCTGAGCGGCGAGAACCGGCGGCACGGATGGGACACCGGCCCAGTTCGGCGGCGAGTAGTCAGTGCTATCTGCGACGGCGGCAACTGCAGCGGTCGCTGCGCCCGGCTCCACGGCGGCCGGCCGGGCCAGGGACACAGACGCGCCCGGGGCTAGGAGTGCGACGATGAGGAGAACCAAAAGCGTCGATCGTTGGACAGACATCTCAAACCTCCCGCAGGACTGGCGGTCCTCCTCCTGCGGAGGACCGCCAGTCCTGTGTGGTCACCGTCGCAAGATCAGCGGCAGGTAGCCGCGACTCGCCTCCGACCCGGGCGGCAGCAGGAGCAGGTCGCCGCACAGGTCGGCGCGGCGCCAGGTGTTGCCGCTCCAGCCCAGCCAGCCCTCGGCGTCGCCGCCGGTGTCGTCGTCGATCAGCCCGATGTTCAGGCCGATCACCCGGCCGGCCTGCATGGGGGAAGCGCCCAACTGCGCCGCGGGGATGGCCAGCTCCATGCTGTAGCCGCCGGGCCGCAGGCGCAGCGCAAAGGCTACCGCGGGATGGGCTGGCGCCGTGTAGTCGGAAAACCCGCCCTCGATGCGCAGCTCGTACTTGTGGTCGTCGGCGCCGTAGCTCTGGTTGTCGTTCAGGCCGTCGTAGACCAGCTCCAGGGTGTCGTCCTTCCACCACTGCGCACCGCTGTCGGCCACCAGCGCGTCGTCGTCCACCCGGCAGGCCGCGTAGAGGTGGGTGGCGGTCCACTGGTGGAAGCAGCGGGCGCTGGCGTCGTCCGTGCCGCTGATCAGGCCGCCGTGGTCCACGGCGTTCCAGGTGTCGACCGGGACGCCTGGCAGCGCCGGCCAGTCGGCTAGGTCGCCGTCGACGGTGGGCGGGACGTTGGCGTGCGCCGCCGCGCCCGCCTTGGGCAACTGGCGCACGGCGAGCTTCAGGTCGCCATTGCTTGCATCGTAGTAGCTGATCAGGGCCTGGCCGGCGGCGGTCAGCGCCAACGAGTTGCCCTGGCCGACCGCTCCCTGGCTATCGACCACCTCGACGTGCCAGCCCGCGGCGTCCTGCCAGGCATAGACCAAATCGGCGTTGGCGGGGTCATACGCGCTGATGTGCGCGTAGCCGCTGGCATCCAGCGCCAGCGAGGTCTGAGCAAAGTTGCCCGCGGCCGCGTTCACCACGCGCCACCCGCCGGGGTCGCGGGTGGCGTATTTGAGCTGGCCTGCGCCTACATAGCTCATGCGGGGGCGGCCGGCAGCATCCAGCGCCAGCGACATATCCCCGCCGCCCGCGGGATCAACGATCTCGATCTGCCATCCGCTGGCGCTGTTGGACGCGACCTTCAATGTGTTCCCGCTGGGAGCCGTGTAGGCGACGATGGGATGTCCCTCCTGGTTTAGGGCCAGACTGACACGCGGTGGATCATCCGAGTAACCGGGTTCGTCTACTGGCGCGCGCGCCCAACCGGAAGGGGTGCGGCCGAAGTGAACGATGGAGTACGGCGGCGAGTAGGGCGGTCCGCCAGGCGGCGAGACCTCGTTGTAGATGCCACTGGCGATCTGCGGCGCGTCGGCGGCGTCCAGCGCCAGCGCAGGCGCGCCAATGGCGACCCATACTCCGCCGCCATACAGCGCTGTACGCTGCCAGCCGGCGGCGCTACGTTCGACGAAATCGAGACCGTTCTCCTCGAAGATATCCATCGACCAGTGCCAGCTATATGCGACGCGCGGCTGTCCGTCGCTGCTCAGGGCCAACGCGAGACCGGTCGGCTCTCCGCTGGGGCGAAAATCGTCGAAAGCCCACGATCCACCTGTCCAGGCGGCGATCTTCCCCGGCCAGTAGGCAATCACCGGCCGGCCGCTGCTGTCGATGGCCAGGGAGGTGAGCTTGCCGGCGTTGCGACTGACGTCCACCTGTTGGCTTTGCCAGGCAGCGCCGGCCAGCGAGGACAACACCAGGGTATCGCCCTCGGCGTGGCCCACATAAGGACGGCCGGACGCGTCCAGCGCCAAGGACGTCTGGCCATAGCGACGGCTATACCCGCCGGTGGAGTGCCAGCCAGCCGCGTCCTTGTACTGATGCTCCACGATCCACGATGTGGGCTCGTACTGCATGATGACCATCGCGCTCACCTGGGGAAAGCCATCAGCGCCGATAGCCAGAGAGAGGCCAGCCGGATTGTCACCACGCCATGTCATGGTTTCGATCTGCCAGGCTGAGCCGGTCCAATGGGCGATGGCTGATTGCCGCCCGCTGGCTGGGTAGGCAATGTGAGGGCGGTCGAACCTGTCCAGGGCCAGCGAGCAGGACCAGAGGTAGCCGGCGTTTGCCACGGCGGTCTCCACGGTCCACCCTGCTGCGCCACGCCTGGCATAGACCAAATCGTCGCCGGAAGAGTCGAGGTAATGGGCGTAATAGCTGACGTGCGGATTGCCGGCGCTGTCCACGGCCAGTGAGATCACAGCGACCTGCCAGTTAGCGGCGCCGATGGGCTCCAATTGCCACCCTGACGTCCCGCGGCGGGCGTACTTCACGCTTTGGTGGGTGCCGTCGGAGTAGGCGATGTGCGCCCGGCCGTTGGCGTCCAGACCCAGCGCCGTGGTCATTCCCACGTCTCCGCCAGGCCCGCCGCTGTCCACCGTCTGCGTGTGCCAGCCGGAGCCATCCCGATAGGCGAACTTGAGATCCTGGTTCAAAGCGTCGTAGTAGCTGATAGCCGGCCGGCCGGCAGCGTCCAAGGCCAGCGATGCCGCAGAGCCAACAGCCGAAGCTGCGTCGACCGTCTCGTAGCGCCAGGCGCTGCCGTCATGCGTGGCGTAGTACAGGTGATCGCCGCCATAGGCGATGTGCGGATGGCCGGCGGCATCCAGCCGCAAACCGCGGTCGGTCAGCTCGCCAAACAGCTTGGGGCAATCGACGCAGGTGATTTGCCAGGCCGGTGTGGGCGGTAACGGCTCAGCAGCCACACGGGGCGCGCGCTGGGACATCACCGCTCCCACCAGGACAATGACCAGCATCAAGCGTGTAAAAGATTTCACCATGTTTGCACTTCCTTGATCTTGGACGCAGATTTACCTGAAAAACGCAGATCAGAAAACAGAACCTGCCATTCTTACACTCTGATCAGCGTGAATCAGTGCAAATCAGCGTCCCATTGTTCGCTTTCGAAAGCACGGCAAAGACAGTCAAACTTGTCAGCACCTCCTAGGTGCGATTAGCGCCGCAAGATCAACGGCAGGAAGACGCGCAGGCTGGTGACTGGTCGCGTGGGCGTGGTGGAAGGCGTGCGCGTGGGCGTTGCTGTAGCGGTGACGGTGAAGGTCGGCGTCG
>JBFYTD010000601.1:0-2560 GCA_041300885.1 Anaerolineae bacterium
ACTTGAGTTTAGACTAACGGCCAACGGCTCGGCAGGGCCGAGTTGGCGAACTTGCTCGTTAACAGGCGATCGAACGGTGGTCAGCAAGCCTTGTCAGGCTTTTTCTTGGTCTTTTTGACCACCGGAAAGCGTTGGCGGCGCTGACGCTGGCGCCCTGTAGGCCAGCCGGGCGACTTTCCCCTGGGTTTGGGCGCCTTGGCTGGTGTACCAATCGCAACCAAAACGCCGGCCATACTCTGACGGACCCGTCCGGGGCTGGGATTGGCCTGCGGTTTTTGCCAGGGTCGTGGGTTGTCGGCGACGACCTGCCGTGCAAGCCACAGTTGCCAGGTAATGACAGGCAAGAGGTCAGACCACCGTTGCGACTGGTCAGGTGTAGCCAGATGAGGCAAGGTCCAGTACAAGTTCTGCTTGGCAAAGCGATACCAGTGATCGACCGCAAAGCGGCGCAAGTACAAAGGCCACCAATCGGCCAGCGGCGGCGGCTCCTGACCGATCCAGGCGACCCACAAGTCCTTGGGGTCGCGGCGTGTGTCACGGGCCTGCGGCCGATGCACGCGCACGACGACCATCGGGTGAGCCTTGGACTTGCGGAAGTGGAGACCACGCCACAGGCAAAGCTCCACCTGTCCCAGTTCAGGATCAGTCACGATCCAGGTTTCGGCTGGCGGTCCCCAGGTTGTAGGATCGCTCAGCTTGAACTTGGCGCCATGTTCTCGGGGCCGGTAGCGACCCCGGTAGGACGGCGGCGGCCCCCATAGACAGAGATTAGGCCGCAGCCGCACAATCTTGTCAGCCGCAATGTCCGCTGTCTTCAATATGAAGGGCGCACAGCCGTACTCAGCATCCCAGAGCGAGACCGGTCGCTGGGACAACTCCTCGCAGACCTGACGTAGCTGGTTGCTGCCCTTTTGGATCGGTGTCTCAGTGCTGGCAATCCGTTCGTGCAACAGCGGCAACGCCCAGCTACCTTGGGACTCGGGCACCCAGACCAGTGTGCTGAACCCCATCCCGACTGTGATCGGTCGATTGCCAGGCACTTTGGTCGGCTGATGCTCGATTGTCCGCTCCTGCAAGGTGTACGCTGTCACCCGAGGCCACGCCGTGTGATCACCAGCCAAGATCGGACGCTGGCTCGTCTTCATCTGCGCTCCATACAGGCGCAGCAAAGCCTGTCGGTCAGGTCGTCCATCCTGAAGCGCCTCATAGACGCTAGGCCAGCGACGACGAAACACAGGTGCGCAGGACAACTCGACAAAAGAGTTGGCGGCAGGCGTCACGATCACCGCATCGCCTAGTTCAAACAACGCATCTCGAGCGTTGCCCAAACACGCATAGGCCGCTTGGCGAAAGGCGATTAGTCTGGTAAACTGCTCGTTGGTAGGTGTAAGAGGCTTTGACACACCTCAAATATCCTACCAATGGGCGGTCAGTGCAAATCGTAGACCGCCTGTTTCGTAGTCTCAACTCTAGTACCATGTGATCGGCGTCGCCCTCACTGCACCCTCTCCACCGCCTCCCGATGCACACACCGACCAGCCGCCACACGCCGGCACATCTCCTTGTCCACGCAGGCATAGGCAGCGATCTCGATCTGCTCCGGCATGTGGGCGGGCGTGAGCTCGGTCGCGGTGAGGGTCAGGACGATGGGCTGGACGGGTTGGCCGGCCTGGCGGCAGAAGAAGCATGTAGAACGGATTTCGGGAACGGATTGAACGGATGGGCGGTTGTGGGAGCGGGTGGGTGGTTTCGCGTTCACGGTGGGTTCCTCGTGGGCGGCGAGATGTGCTCCTCGGCGACAAAACCGTCGCTGGGGCAGGCAGTAGTAAAACTGGCGCAGCGCCAGTTTTAGGCAGAGAGGGCGCAGAGCATTGGCAAGGGCGCGCAGTTGGGAGCAGCGGGCCGTCCCTCCGGGATGGTTCCCAATCGCCTGGGCGCGCCTGGCAGAGGTAGCCCGGCGTCGCTGCGGCGTCTTCGATGGCTCTGTGCTCACACTCCCAGCACCTGGGCGCTATCGGCCTGGTAAGAGCAGCGCGCCTTGGGCCTGGCCGCTCGGTTCGCTGTCACACCATGTGTCGTTTTCGCACCCCCGTGCTATACTCAGCCCCTCCGGCTATGGTGAACGCACAGCACCACCGCGTTCAGCGTGGCCGGTCTTGTCTGGTCGCAGCGTTTCGTTTCTCTCGAAGATGGATTGCCGGGCAATTGGTAGCTGGCTACCCTTGGAGGGCCTTGGGGTTTGCTATACTGTTGGCGCGAAGACTAAACCACACTCAAGCCGGAGACCTCAACCGTGACTGCAACAGCGCCTGAACTCAACCAACCCAACCGCCTCACTCACGAGACCAGCCCCTACCTGCGCCAGCACGCCCACAACCCTGTCGACTGGTATCCCTGGGGCGAGGAGGCGCTGGCCCGCGCCCGCAGTGAGGACAAGCCGATCTTCCTCAGCATCGGCTACTCGGCCTGCCACTGGTGCCACGTCATGGCCCACGAGTCCTTCGAGGACGAGCAGACCGCCAAGCTGATGAATGAGCTGTTCGTCAACATCAAGGTGGAC
>JBFYTD010000602.1:0-2560 GCA_041300885.1 Anaerolineae bacterium
GCTGCGGCCACACCCGCATGCCGTGCTGCAGGTAGGCGCGCATGATGCCGGCCGTGAACTCCGGCCGCAGGGTCAGGCTGTCGCCGCCTTTGTCGGTGAAGGTGTACATCTCCTTGTCCACCATCACGGCTGCGCCCTCGCCCACCCCGCGCTCGAACACCTCCGTGAACTCGAAGATCGGCGTCTCGATGCGCTCGAAGCCGTAGAGCCCGGCCAGCCGTTCGGCTGTGGCCAGAACGTGCCGCCAGTAGGGCCAGTCCTCGGGCAGGATGTCGCGGATTCCTGTGGGTGTTTGGTACATGGGACGATGCCTCTGTGAGCGATTAGTCGTGGCTGATTATAGCTGATTTCGGGGGGCATGTCTAAACGCGGCGGGTGGGGCAAAGCAAAACCGGCCTGTCGTCCCCAACAGGCCGGTTCTGGGTGAGCAGCGAGGCGCCCTTACGCTGGGGCAAGTTCTGTCAGTGAAGCGCTGGACGTGCTGACCTCATTGCGAATCAAGACGCTGGGGTGGGCCTGTGGAGGCGGTACCGGCAGACCCATCTCCCGCAACAGCTTGATATGCTCGATCATGCCCCACTTGGCCTGGTACAGGCAGTCCTCGACCGAGTGGCCGATACCGGAAAACCCTTCCAGGTCGCTGGAGTAGAAGCCGAAATAATCAGGTTCTCTAGTCGCTTCAATGATTAGCGAGTACGGCAAGTCAATCATGCTCAACCTCCGCCAGTGTGTCTCTTGACGCCAGCCGCCTTCAAGATAGCATTGCAGGTGCCAGTTAGTCCCCACTGCCTAATGCACCCCGATTAGGTAGTGGGAGACTGTTCAGCGTCGACTATCTTATAAGCAGTGGCAGGTAGACAGGCTTGCTGACCCAGACCTGCATATTGGCCTGGTTATTAACCGGCGTCAGATCAGGCTCAGCCGAGGTCAGTTGCATCTGAACGAGCAGCAGGTTACCCAGAGCGCCCCCAGTGACCTCCAGGTTGAGTTGAAACTCCCTGATGTCGTAGAGGCGCAGGTCAGGCAGGTTCCAGGTCACCGTCTGGCCGCTGATCGTAGGCGTGACGCCAGACGTGTCGCTGACGTAGCGCAGCCGCGTATCCAGTGTGGCAGTGAGACGGACCGACGTGGCCGCTACGCCGCCCCGGCCGGCCAGCTTGAGCGCAATCGGCGTCACTGCGCTGCCCGGCTGGCCGAACGCCGTGGTCTGACCCACCGACAGGACGCTGTCCACCCCGGCCGGCGGCGTCCAGGAGTAGGTGGTGTTGCCGTAGCCGGTGAAGCTGCTGAAGATGTACGGCGAAGCAGCCTTGCTGGTCTGGTAGATGGTGGGGGGAGTGACCACGACGCTGTTAGCGTCAACCAAGGCGTAGTATAGATTGCGTCGGTGGCTATAATCCCTGTCCATCCAGGTCAGCACGGCAAGGTGATCGCCGCCCCGAGTCACTGAAACAGAAGTGTCACCGCTGGTCGCTGCCTCAGTTTTTCCCAGGCATGATGGCGTCCCGATACGGTTATAGGCGCTGTCTAGCAGTACATACCGGACGCGAGATACCCATTCGCCAGGGAAGCATCCCCAGGCTTCCCAAACTGCAATAATCTTGCCGTCTGAAAGCTGCACTGCGTCGTAGTTGTTCCAGTCGGTAACGGTTTCGTCCACAGAGAGATTGGTCGCGGCTTTGACCAAGCCGCCATCGCTGTCAAGAATGGCATAAAAGATGTCGTCGTCGCCATTCCTGCGCGTTATCCACGAGAGAAACGTGCGATTTGACGCCAAGGGCGCCAGTGCGGGCGTGTAGTGCGCGGAGGACCCGGGGCTGCCATTGGTCAGCTTGGTGGAAGTGCGTATGACACCGCCGGTGTGATTGAGCACTGCGTACCAGATGTCGCCCACCCAGCCTGTGCTTTCTTGGTGTTCCCGCTGCCACGCCAACACGAATCGGTAGTCTCCTGTAGCCGCGATCTGTGGATTGTAGAAGCGCACCACATTCAGGTCTGACCATGCGCCCCACACCGTGCTGTTGGTCACATTCCTTGGATCAGTCGCCAGATTACCGTTGGCATCCAGACCAGCCCAGTAGAGGTTGAAGTTAGATTGTTGGCTGGTCGAGTTGTAGAGCTCACGCGCCCAAAGCAAACCGGCGCGTCCATCGGGCGCGACAGCCACTGCGACCGAGTAGTCGTAGGTGCTAAGCGTCGCACCGGAGTGATCGGTCAGCTTGGCGACAGAGCGCACGGTCTCGCCGTAGGGATTGAGAATGGTGTATTCGATCTCTCTTGCGTAGTGGGTGCAGTTGTTGTCCAGACAACGGCCTTTGCTCCAAACGTAGAGCAGGTTGTGGCTAGGCAGTTCTGTCACCGCTACATCGTAACCTCTATACCAGTCGTCCGTGGCCTTGCGCACGGCTTGAGCCTCCGGCCGCGCCAACAGCATGCTCATGGCGCCGTCTGGGTTGTCGCGGTAAACCTGGACAAAGGGTGCCGGCACGGCGATGCGCGCCGTGGCGGTCTTCTGCTTGCTGGCGTCGAGCGAGGAGCGGGCAGTCAGTAGGGCGGTGTT
>JBFYTD010000603.1:0-2514 GCA_041300885.1 Anaerolineae bacterium
CTTGACTTCGTGGCCCGTCTTCGGGCATGACTGGGCAGTCGAACTGCTGGACCGCGGGCTGCGGGCCGGCCGGTTGCCGCATGCCTTGTTGGTAGCCGGCCCGACTCAGGTGGGCAAGCGCACCCTGGCCATGGCGCTGGCGGCTGCGTTGATCTGCCAGGCTGACGAGAAGCCGTGCGGCCAGTGCCGTTCGTGCCGGCTGGTCGCTCAAGGGGTGCATCCCGATGTGCGGCTGGTGGCTGCTGAAGATTCCGAGCGCGGCCGCGACGGTGTGCTCAAGATCGACCAAATCCGCGATCTCCAGCGCGAGGCATCGCTGTCTCCGATGGAGGCCCGCTACAAGATCTTCATCCTGCGCGAGATAGACCGGGCCAACCTGCCGGCCGCCAACGCGCTGCTCAAGACGCTGGAAGAGCCGCCGGCCCAGGTCGTGATGCTGCTGACCAGCGCGCGGCCCCATGCTCTGCTCCCGACCATCATCTCCCGCTGCCAGCTCTTGACCCTGCGCGGCTTGCCCCAGCAGCAGGTGGCCGACGCTCTCGTGAGCCATTGGGGCGCAGGTCGCGAGCAGGCTGATCTGCTGGCCCGGCTGGCCGAAGGCCGGCTGGGCTGGGCTGTCCAACGCCTCAGCGACGACAAAGCCTGGGACGAGCGCACCCAGCGGCTGGCGCAAGCGCGCGAGCTGCCCCGCCAAAACCGTGTACAGCGGCTGGCCTACGCCGACGAGCTCAGCCGTTCCCCGGCTGCCTTGCAGCCCACCCTGGCCTTGTGGGCCAGTTGGTGGCGTGACGTGTTGTTGGTGCAGCAGGGCTGCAGCGACTACGTGCGCAACGTCGATCTGGCTGTCGAGTTGGCGCGCGCTGCGGCCGGCTACGCCCCATCCCATGTGCAGCGTTACCTGGCGCGGCTGCAAGCTGCGCCCACCCAGATCAACCAAAACGTCAACGCCCGGCTGCTGCTGGAGACGTTGGTGTTACACGTGCCAGCGCCGAGCTCCGGCGCGTCCTAGTGCCCAATGCAGGAGGACCCATGCCTGTTGTTGTTGGAGTAAGTTTTCGACCCGTCACCAAGGTCTATTATTTCGATCCTGGTGTGTTGTTGGACTTGACGTCTGAGGAGTACGTGGTTGTCGAGACATCGCAGGGGCAGGAGGTGGGGCAGGTGACCTGGTCGCCGCGCGCGGTGGCCGAAAACCTGCTGGCTGGCGACCTCAAGCCCGTGGTGCGCCGCGCGACCGCGACTGATCTCCTGGAGCGTGATCGTTTTCAGCGCAAGGAGGACGAGACTCTGGCCTTGTGCCGCGCCAAGACCCGCGAGCATCGACTACCCATGATCGTGGTGTCGGCTGAGTATAGCTATGACGGTAGCCGTCTGGTGGTGTCGTTCACCGCCGAGGGCCGCATCGACTTCCGCGATCTGGTACGGGATTTGGCCAAGGCGCTCAACACGCGCATCGAGATGAAGCAGATCGGTGTGCGCGACCAGGCTAAGGTGCTGGACGGCGTCGGCAAGTGTGGGCGTCAACTATGTTGCTCGGCCTGGCTGCGCGAGTTCAACCCGGTGACCATCAAGATGGCCAAGCAGCAGAATCTGCCGCTCAATCCCCCGGAGATATCGGGTGTTTGTGGGCGTTTGCTTTGCTGCCTGGCCTACGAAGCTGACGTGTACGAAGATGCGCGCAAGCAACTGCCCAAGGTGGGCGCGGCGGTGATGACTCCGGAGGGCGAGGGCCGCGTGCGCCGCATTCAGCCGCTGCGTGAGACGGTAACAGTTCGGTTGGAGGACGGGGCAATCAAGGAGTTTCTCGCGTCAGAGTTGGGGGCGAAAGGGGCGGCAGGCCCGGCCCGTGCGTGCAGTGGCTGTGCCATGCGCCGCCAGCCCGGGCAGATGGCTGAAGAGGACGAAGATGTAGATCCGCTGCTTAGCGCGCTGGACGAGGAACGTTTTCCTAACAGCGCTGGGGGAAAGGCGCCGCGCTCCAAGCGCAATCGTAACAAGCCGGCTGGCCGGCCCTCGGTTGATTAGCTGATTGAACAGCCGCAGCTTAACTGGGCAATGAAAAAAGGCGCCGCCTGTGGCGCCCTTTTCGCATCATTCATGGCCGGGGGCTGCCTCACGCAGCCTGTCCGCTAGCGTTTTTCGATAGAAATGCGTACCGCTGTGCGTTCATTCCCGTCGATTGCCACCTCGGTGAAGGATGGCACACAGACAATATCGATATTGTCCAATTGCAGATATCCATGAGCGATCGCGATCGCTTTGATGGCCTGGTTGACAGCGCTGGCGCCAATGGCCTGCATTTCGGCATGCCCTTGGTCGCGCACGATGCCGGCGATAGCGCCTGCCACAGCAGTAGATCGGGAAGTCGCCGAAACCTTGATCAGATCCATAGGTCGCGCATCTCCAGGGATAAACGGTAGCAACGTAGCGACCTGTGAGTTGTTAGTCAGCAACCCATGGCGGCTGTTGGCGGCGGCAGTGAGTGTCATAATGTTCTTCGCTCCTGAAATAGGT
>JBFYTD010000604.1:0-2553 GCA_041300885.1 Anaerolineae bacterium
AAGCTGCTGCACCGCATCGAGATGATGGAGGGCGTGGGCGGCAAGGCGGCCATCGTCTACGGCGACGTGCTGCAGCGCGACACGCTGGTGCAGGCCGAGCAGGCGATCCGCGCCGAGTTCGGCGGCGTCTACGCGCTGATCAACGCAGCCGGCGGCAACAAGCCTCAGGCCACCACCAGCGCCGACCTGAGCTTCTTCGAGCTGCCCGAGGAGGCGCTGCGCTTCGTCTTCGACCTGAACATCCTGGGCACGATCCTGCCCAGCCAGGTGTTCGGCCAGACCATGGCCGCGCAGAAGGAGGGCGTGATCCTCAACGTCTCTTCCATGAACGCCTTCCGGCCGTTGACGCGCATTCCCGCCTACTCAGCCGCCAAGGCCGGCGTCAGCAACTTCACCCAGTGGCTGGCTGTCCACATGGCCCAGGAGTACTCGCCTTACATCCGCGTCAACGCCATTGCGCCTGGCTTCTTCCTGACCGAGCAGAACCGCTTCCTGCTCACCGACCGCGAGACAGGCGCGCTGACCCCGCGCGGCCATACCATCCTGAGCCACACGCCCATGGGCCGTTTCGGCGACCCCATCGACCTGCTCGGCGCTATGCTCTTTCTGCTTTCCGATGCGGCGGCTTTCATCACCGGCGTGATGCTGCCCATCGACGGCGGGTTCTCGGCCTTCAGCGGGGTATGAGCGATAGGGTTTGCGTGACACTGTATATGGTGCTAGAATAACGTCATGTGGGCTGTGAAGATCAGAACAGGAGCGTATGATGAGTAGATTGACACTTCGATTACCTGAGACACTGCATCAACAACTGGAAACTCTGGCCAAACACGAAAAAGTGTCGCTCAACCAATACCTGGTCTACGCATTGACCCGCCAAGTGGCTTCGGCGTACACCATGATTGCTGCACCAGCGGAAACTGTTCAGCAGCAAAGGGAACAGTTCGAGGCTTTGTTGAGAAATCTGCCTTCGGCGTCTCCGTCAGAGATCGCTCAGACGATGGCAGAACGAGAACATATTCCGGCTGAATCCGATCTTGATCCCGAAGTCGTGAAGCGACTGCGTTATCGCATCAACGAAGCCAGGGTGGAATATCAGACCGCTAACACCGAGACGTGACATGCGCTGTGTCCGGCTACAAGCCGGACCTACCAATTGCAGCAGGCTGGAGTTCCCCTTATGATCATCGACCACGGAGTCATCGATCGCACCATGCCAGAGACCGAAGCCCGCGCGCTACTGACCGAGACGCTGGACGCGCAGCCGCTGGACGGCCGGCGCGTGCTGGTCATCATTCCCGACGGCACGCGCAGCGGACCCATCGATCTGTTCTTTCGCCTCTTTCACGAGCTGCTCAGCTCGCGCGTGGCAGCGCTGGATTTCCTGCTGGCCCTGGGCACGCACCAGCCCATGTCAGACGAGGCCATCCAGCGCCGGCTGGGGGTGACGGCTGAGGAGCTGGCCACGCGCTACGCCGGCGTGCGCGTTTTCAACCACCATTGGGAGCGGGCAGACACCTTCCGCACACTGGGCGTCATCCCTGCGGCCGAGATCGAGCAGCTCAGCAACGGCCTGCTCAGCATGGACTTGCCGGTGACGGTCAACAAGCTGATCTTCGACTATGACCAGCTCATCGTCTGCGGGCCGGTCTTTCCCCACGAGGTGGTGGGCTTCTCCGGCGGCAACAAGTATTTCTTCCCAGGCATCAGCGGGCCGGAGGTGATCAACTTCACCCACTGGCTGGGCGCGCTGATCACCAGCTACACCATCATCGGCACGAAACACACGCCGGTGCGCGCGGTCATCAATCGGGCCGCGGCCATGATCGACCTGCCCAAGCTGTGCGTCTGCATGGTGGTCAACGGCCACGATCTGGCCGGCCTGGCCGTGGGCGAGCCGCAGGCGGCCTGGTCCGCGGCCGCCGACCTGTCGGCCCAGGTCCACGTGGTCTACGTCGACCGGCCGTACCAGACCGTGCTATCGGTGATGCCGCACCTGTACGACGACATCTGGACCGCGGCCAAGGGCATGTATAAGCTGGAGCCGGTGATCGCCGACGGCGGCGAGGTGATCATCTACGCGCCGCACATCGACGAGATCAGCTACACCCACGGCGCGATCATCGACCGCATCGGCTACCACGTACGCGACTACTTCGTCAAGCAGTGGCCGCGCTTCGAGCACGAGCCGTGGGGCGTGTTGGCCCACTCCACCCATCTGCGCGGCGCCGGTGAGTACGACGCTGCTGCCGCCGTCGAGAGGCCGCGCATCCAGGTCACCCTGGCCACCGGCATCCCCGCAGCGCGCTGCCGCCAGGTCAACCTGGGCTACTGCGACCCGGCCACCATCGACCCGGCCGCGTTCGCCGGCCGCGAGGCCGAGGGCGTCCTGCTAGTGCCGCACGCGGGCGAGATGCTCTATCGGCTCAAGGCAGGTGAGCGGTGAACGGTAAACGGTAAACGGTCGTAACTGCTCAGACGGCTGAGCAGTTACAAACGGTCTTCGATTCCCTCCTTGCCTACTTGTCTCCTTGTCTACTTGACTACTTGCCT
>JBFYTD010000605.1:0-3461 GCA_041300885.1 Anaerolineae bacterium
GGCAGCTCCTCGCCTGTAGGAGGGTCCAGCTTGACCATCTCGCCGGCCGCGTTGACCAGGGTATCGGTCAGGGGGTTGAAGTCCAGCCGGCCGGCCAGCGCCAAGGCGGTCACGATTTCCGGCGAGGCGATGAAGCTGTGGGTGCCGGGGTTGGCGTCGTTGCGGCCGGCAAAGTTGCGGTTGAAGCTGTTGATGATGCTGTTCTTCTCGCCCTTTTCGACGTCGGTGCGCCGCCATTGGCCGATGCACGCGCCGCAGGCGTTGGCCATGATGCTGGCGCCCATGGCCTGCAAGACGCCCAGTTGGCCGTCCCGCTCCACGGTGGCCCGGATCTGCTCCGAGCCGGGGTTGATCAGGAACTGCACCTGGGAAGTGAGGCCCTTGGCCAGCGCCTGGCGGGCCACATTGGCCGCGCGGCTCATGTCCTCGTAGGAGGAGTTGGTGCAGGAGCCGACCAGCGCGGCCGTCAGCGCCACCGGATAGTCCTTCTCGGCCAGCTCAGCCTTGAAGACCGAGATAGGCCGGTCCAGGTCAGGCGTGTAGGGGCCGACGATGCGCGGCTCCAGCGTGCTCAGGTCGATCTCGATCACCCGGTCGTAGAAGCGCTCCGGGTCGGCCTCCACCTCGGGATCGGCTTGCAGGTGCTCGGCGATCTGCTCGGCCAGTTCGGCCACGTCGGCCCGCTCGGTGGCCTGCAGGTAGGCCGCCATGCGCTGGTCGAAGGGGAAGAGCGATGTCGTGGCGCCGATCTCCGCGCCCATGTTGCAGATGGTGCCCTTGCCGGTGGCGCTGATGGTGCGCGCGCCGGGGCCGAAGTACTCGACGATCGCGCCGGTGCCGCCCTTGACGGTTAGAATGCCGGCCACCTTGAGGATCACGTCCTTGGCCGAGGTCCAGCCGTTGAATTGGCCGGTCAGCTTGACGCCGATCACGGCCGGCCAGCGCAGCTCCCAGGGCATGCCCACCATCACGTCGACCGCGTCCGCGCCGCCGACGCCGATGGCCACCATGCCCAGCCCGCCGGCGTTAGGGGTGTGGCTGTCGGTGCCGATCATCATGCCGCCGGGGAAGGCGTAGTTCGAGCAGGAAGTCATAGACCTCCGCGTTTTCGTTGACAGCGATGGGAAGGTCGCGGTCGACGCCAAACTGGGCGCGGATCAAATGGTCGGCGTGGATGGTGCTAGGCACGGCCGTGTCGTCGCGGCCGGCCAGCATGAACTGCAGGATGGCCATCTGCGCGGTGGCATCCTGCATCGCCACGCGGTCAGGGTTGAAGTCCACGTAGGACTGCTTGCGCACCGGCGGCTCCGCCAGTTCTCCGTCCACGTGCGCCAGCAGAATCTTCTCCGTCAGCGTCAACGGCCGGCCCACTAGCTTGCGGCCCGCCGCTATCCGCTCAGGCAAAGCGGCATACAGCCGCTTGATCATATCAAAATCCATCGTCATTGCAAAAGCTCCTGGTGGCGATGACAAGGTGACTGGGTGACTAGGTGACAAGGTGACTGGGTGACAACGTGACTGGGTAATTGGCTGAAACGTTCACGCCGTGAGTCACCACCAATCTACCAATGTACCAATCTACCAGCTCCTTGTTTACTTGTCTACTTGCTTACTTGTCTACTTCCTACACATTCGGCGCATCGAACACCGTGCCATCGGGCAACGGGATCTGGCCCTCGACGCGCTCTTCGATGGGCAGCCAGACGGCCTCGACCGCGCCGACGTATTCGGCGCGCGGGCGGATCAGACGGTTTGTGCGCAGTTGCTCCTGGATGTGCGCTGTCCAGCCGGCCACGCGGCTGACGGCAAAAAGCGGCGTCATGTACTCCACCGGGATGCCCAGGCTGTAGAGCACGGTGACGGTGTAATAGTCCACGTTGGTGTACAGCCGCCGGTCCTGGAAGTAGGGATGGCTCAGGGCCAGCAGCTCTATGTGGCGGCTGATGGTGTAGTAGATCGGATTGCCGGTGCTGAGGGTCAGCTCGCGGGCATGCTCGCGCAGCACGGTGGCCCGCGGGTCCATCACCTTGTAGACGCGGTGGCCGATGCCGCTGACCCGCTCCTTGCGCTGCATGGCCTCTTCGAACCATTCCTTGACGCGGTCGGGCGTGCCGATCTCGACGATCATGTTGTAGACGCCGGTGGGCGCGCCGCCGTGCAGCGGCCCTTTCAGCGCCGCAATTGCGCCCGTGACGGCCGAATAGGTGTCGGTCAGCGTCGAGGTGATCATGCGGCCGGCGAAGGTGGAGGCGTTGAACTCGTGGTCGGCCAGCAGCAGCAGGTAGGTGTCCAACGCGCGCGCGGTGCGGGCGTCGGGCCGGTTGCCGGAGAACATGTAGAGGAAGTTGGCGGCGTGGTCCAGGCTGGGATCGGGTTCGATCGGCTCCAGCCCCTGGGTCAGGCGGCGAAAGGCGGCCAGGATGGTGGGGAACTTGGCTGTCAACGAGATAGAGCGGGCGGCTACGGCGGCCGGGCTGTTGTCGTTGGCCGTGGCCTCGTACTGTCCCAACAACGACACCGTGGTGCGCAGCACGTCGATGGGATCCGAGTCCATGGGCATGTGGCGCAGGATCGCCATGACGCCCGCGGGCAGGGCACGGTTGGCTGCCAACTGCGCCTTGAGCGCGTCCAACTGCGGCGCGGTGGGCAAGGCGCCGTACCACAGCAGGTGCATCACCTCTTCGAACGAAGTTCTGGCAGCGAGCTCCGGGACATCGTAGCCCCGGTAGTACAGCTTGCCGATCTCGCCATCCACGAAACTCAGTTGCGACTCCGAAACAACGACCCCTTCCAATCCCTTGCCAACAGTAGACATGCGCGAACCTCCAGGCTTTGAGTTAATTGGCTATGGCTTTGATGAGTATACGTGCCGAAATGTTACCAACCGTGCGCCGTTTGGCCAAGCGCTGCTACCCTGTAGACCAAACAATACCCTCCGCTGGCCTGAACTGG
The DNA here is from genome assembly GCA_041300885.1 of Anaerolineae bacterium. Lineage (GTDB taxonomy): Bacteria > Chloroflexota > Anaerolineae > JAAEKA01 > JAAEKA01 > JAAEKA01. The sequence goes on from JBFYTD010000605.1 coordinate 2,953, forward strand.
CGCAGGGAGGGCACAGCTTACACGCGGGCCATTGCATGATAATCGCTTGTGCTGACACGATCGAGCGGCCGCAGCGCTCCGGCGTTAGACGGCCACACCCGGAACACGTTGGCTCAGATTATACCGCGCCAATAAGTTAGTGTCAAAAGAAGGCAGCAATAAGCCCTACGGCGCAGCCACCTCAAACATCAACACCTGGCACGTCTGGCTGTCCACCACCGCCACGCGGGTCACGCCGTCGGGGCCGAGCGCGACGGCGATGCCCACCGGCTTGACCAGCCCTGCGTCCAGGCCGAACTGGCCTAGCGGCTGGCCCGCGGCGTCGAAGAGCAGCACGCGGCGGCCTTCGGGGTCGCTGACAGCCAGACCGCCGGCCGGCAGCAGGGCCAGGTGCGGCCCGTCGATGGTGCTGGCCAGGCTCGGCCCGCCCCAGCGGCTCATGGCGCCGTCCTCGGCCAAGCGGGTGATCGCGCCGCTCTCGGCTTCGACGAAGTACAGGTCGCCGGTCG
>JBFYTD010000606.1:0-2550 GCA_041300885.1 Anaerolineae bacterium
GCCAGCAGATAGGCCAGCAGGATGGCCAGGAAGGGCGCGGCCAGCCCCAGCAGCGCCGTGCGTCCCAGCAGGAGCAGCCCCACCAAGCAAAGCAGCGCGAGGAGGCTGAACCCTACGGCCCAGCCCAGAGCCAGCGACTGATCGGCCTTGCGGCCGCGACCTTGGCGGACGCGCAGCCAGGCCGTGGCCGGCTGGCGGATCATATAGGCGCTCAGGCCGCCGACCAGCGTGAGCAGCAGGGCCAGGCCAGCCAGGGGCGCGTCGGCCGGTGCGGCCAGGCCGACCACGGCGCCGACCAGCCAGGGCACTAGCAGCCACGACCAGGCGCCGTGTTCGGTGGGTACGACCAGGGATTTGCGGAAGAAAACGCGACGGGGCGCTGCAGCGGTCATAGATGCTTTCTAGATTTATCGACAGGTTCTGAAGTATCAGGAAGGATGCGACGGACAAGCAGGCGATGGCGCCTATTCTACTCCATGCGCTACTATCCGTCAATGATTGATGGTTTGATTTGCGGCCATGGCCAGCAGGCGCTAGAATGATGCCGTGCAGTCGATTCCAATCTTGTACGGAGGCATCCATGACCGAACCCAAGCCCATCGAGGCCTTTCCAGCCCAGCATGTCCACGACGAAGGCGCCAACGGCGCGACTATCCGCTGGGTCATCAGCGAGGCGGACGGCTCCGACAACTACGCCCTGCGGGTGATCGAGCTGGAACCCCACGGCAACACCCCGCACCACAGCCACTGGTTCGAACACCAGAACTACGTCGTCGAGGGGGAGGGTACGGTGACCATCGGCGACACGGTCTACCCGGTCAAGCCGGGCGACGTGATCTTCGTGCCGGGCGGCGTGCCACATCAATACCGCAGCACCGGCGCCACGCCGCTCAAGTTTCTGTGCGGCATCCCCCAGCCGTGGATCAAGGAGGCGAGACTGGCTCGGTCAGGAGATTGGGAACCATCCCGGACCCTGGCTCGCCGGTTCTGAGGATAGGCGAGGGACCGGCCAGAGCAGGGTTAGCTGCGGCCGCAGGGCAGCCAGACGGCCAGGGTGTTGCCGCCTTCTTGCTGCGTGCTGAAGCAGAAGTGGCCGCCGATCAGCTTGGTGCTGGTCTCCAGGCTGGCCAGGTCAGAGTGGCCGTGCTCGCGCCCAGGGCACTGGCACTGGCCGTCGTCGTGAACGGTCAGCGCCACGAAATGGTCCACCACCGCCAGCCGCAGGTGGATGTGCTGCACGTCGGCGTGGTTGGCCACGTGGTTGAGCGCCTGGTCGGCGACGTGGTAGAGCACGATTTCCTGCTGCGCGGTCAGTTCCTTGGGCAGATCAACGGTCTGGACGTCGATCTCCAGGCCGTGGCGCTCGGCCATCATGTCGGCGCGCGTGCGGATGGCGTCCACCAGCCCCATATCGTGCAGCGGGGCCGCCTGCAGATCTTCGATCATCTCGTCGGCGCTGTAGAGCGCTTTGCGCGAGTGATGGCGCGCCTTGCGCAGTCGCTCGGCGGCGCTTTCGGGCAGTGCGCCCAGCGCGCCGGCCAGGCCCTCCAACTGGTCGTTGAGCGCGGCCAGCGGCTGCATCAGGCTGGCTTGCAGCGACTGAGCCACCCGTTGCCGCTCGCCTTCCACAGCGAGCACCTCGGCTGTAGCGGCATACTCGCGCCATTGGCTGCGCGTTTCGGCCTCGCTACGTTGCTGCCGGCGTAGTAGAATTCCCAGATAGGCCACCAGCAGGGGCAGAAAATAGAGCACATCGGGCCGCAGGATGGGGGTCATAGGGGAGAGCTGCGCGATGTCGGGCATCCAGCGGTGCAATAGCAGACCCACGGCCAGGTGGATTGTCCCGGTGGCGGCCGAGGCCAGCAGCGCGCCGATCCAGCCGTACTGCCAGGCGATCAGCAGCGGCGGGATCAACAGCAGCACCCCTGGCTCCAGCACAAACACCGGGCCGAGCTGCACCATGTCGAAGCGCACCATGGTCCAGTTGTGCAGCAGGCTGCTCAATAGGCTTTGGCAGACCAGATAGATGCTCAGCGCGACCGGCAGGAAGAACTCCCCCAGCCTGTGCTCGATCCAGGGCAGGTAGACCACCAGCGCGGGCGACAGCGCCACCAGCACCAGCCACAGCACCTGGGCATCGGCCATGGCGGCTTCGTGCCAGTGGTTGGTCAGTCCCAGCAGGAAGATGCTGGCGATGGGCAGCAGCACGGAGATGCGCAGCAGTAAGCGCGTGCCCGGCATGGTTCGATCTTGGGTAGCGTTAGACATGGGACATCATTAGAGGAGCAAAGTCGTTCAATATTAGAATCAGCTTGCCACAGGTTGGGGTGAAAGTCTGTAGATGCAATACCAGTTCCCGCCTCAGCCCCAGACAGCCCGGCCGCGCCAGTTGCAGTTGGGAGGGTAATGCTTATAATCGGTTTTCGTAACTGCTCAGCCCGGTGAATAGAATTCACCGTCTGAAGCTGAGAAGGCCCCTCAGGGCCTGGGATGTACCCGTTCCCCAGTGCCTGAGGGCACTTCTCAGTTTCAGCCAGGGGATTTCCAATC
>JBFYTD010000087.1:0-7344 GCA_041300885.1 Anaerolineae bacterium
TTCCACCCCCGATGCCGCTTCGCCATCGATGTCTGCAAAACCGATGCACCGGCCTTGCAGGAGATCGAGCCAGGCCACTTTGTCTCGTGCCACCGGGCATCCGAGCTGGAGCTGGTGGGTATCGGCGATGCAAAGCTGCTGACGCCTGGGGATAGGGTGCTGACGCTATGACCACGATCCGTTGGGGTATCATCGGCTGCGGCGACGTGACGGAAGTCAAGAGCGGGCCGGGTCTGCAGAAGGCGCGCGGCTCGGCGCTGGTGGCCGTGATGCGGCGCAACGTTGCGCTGGCCGAGGACTACGCCCGCCGTCACGGTGTGCCCCGCTGGTACGGCGACGCCCAGGCGCTGATCGACGACCCGGAGGTAGATGCAGTCTATGTGGCCACGCCGCCCTCGTCGCACAAGCACTACACGCTGCTGGCCGCGGCCGCGGGCAAGCCGGTCTATGTCGAGAAGCCGATGGCTCTCAACTACGGCGAGTGTGACGAAATGATCGCGGCTTGCCGGGCCGCTGGCGTGCCGCTCTTCGTAGCCTACTACCGCCGCGCCCTGCCGCGCTTCGTCAAGGTCAAGGAGTTGTTGGACGGCGGCGCGATTGGCGCCGTGCGCTTCGTCAAGATCGTGCTGCACCAGCCGGCCCGGCCCAACGAGCTGGATCCGGCCAGCCTGCCGTGGCGGGTACAGCCTGAGATCGCGGGCGGCGGCCACTTCGTCGACCTGGCCTCGCACACGCTGGACCTGCTGGACTACGCGCTGGGGTCGATCCGGGCTGCGCAGGGTTTTGCCGGCAACCAGGCCGGCCTCTACCCGGCCGAGGACATGGTGACGGGCAGCTTCGTTTTCCGGTCGGGCGTGCAGGGCGTGGGTGTCTGGTGTTTCAGCGCCTACGCCGCCCACGATTCGGTGGAGATCGTCGGAGAGCGCGGCCAGCTCAGCTTCTCGACCTTCGGCGTCGACGACCCAGTGCGGCTGGTCACGCCCAACGGTGACTGTGAGTTCTACATCCCCCACCCGCCCCACGTGCAACAGCCGCTGATTCAGACCGTGGTGGATGAACTGTTGGGTCTCGGCCGCTGCCCCAGTACCGGCGAAAGCGCCGCGCGCACGAGCTGGGTGATGGATCGGATGCTGGGCGGCGATTTCCCCTCACCCTAGCCCTCTCCCAGAGGGAGAGGGGACCCGACTCCGGACTCCCTCTCCCCAGGGGAGAGGGTTGGGGTGAGGGGAAGTGCGGCCCTGGCACGAACCGCTCATACCCAACGCCATCTGGGACCATTCATCTCACCTATGAACTACGTATTTTCAACCAGCCAACCCAAACGCTACCGCTTCCCCACCCACATCAACGACCTTGTCATGGACCGCGCCGAGGCAGCGACCAGCGAGGTGTTCATCGTCGAGGTGGCCCCGGGCGAGGCGCCGCCGCGCCACCGCCACGTCGACATGGAGCAGATCTTCTACGTGCTGGCTGGCCAGGGCCGGCTGGAGGTGGGCGATCCGGCCGAGAGCTTCGTGGTCAGTCGTGGCGACGTCGTGCGCATCCCCGTCTCAACTTGGCACACCGTCCACTGCCTGGGCGACCAAGCGCTGCGCTACCTGGCCGTGGACTGCTTCATCGCCGGCCGCCCCGCCGCCGAGCCCACCTGGGACGACCACGTGCGCGTGGTGTGCCGGGAGCAAGGGTGGAGCTACGATGCCATCCGCGGCCATTAACCATTAACCAATTCACCATTCATCATTTCCGCCATGCGCATAACCCCCCGCATCCCCGACCTCCTCGCCATCTACCGCGCTGAACTCCTTGAGCGTGTCGTGCCTTTCTGGCTGCGCCACGCGGTGGACCGCCAGCACGGCGGCCTGCTGACCTGCATCGCCGACGACGGGACCGTGCTCAGCAGCGACAAGTACCTGTGGTCGCAGTTGCGGGCCATCTGGACCTTCTCGGCGCTGTACAACCGCATCGAGCCGCGGCCGGAGTGGCTGGATGTGGCTCGGTACATCTACGACTTCGCCAGCCGTCACGGTCGGGACGACGAGGGGCGATGGGTCTTTGCCGTGGATCAGCACGGCCGCGTGCTGCAGGGCGCGGATAGTATCTTCGCCGACGGCTTCGCCATCTACGGGTTGACCGAGTTGGCACGCGCCACCGGCGACCAGGGCGTCGTCGACCTGGCGCTGGCGACCTACGACAACGTGCAGCGGCGGCTGGCCGCGCCCGGCTCCTACGGCATCGGCCCTTTCACCCTGCCCGACGACGCCAAGGCCCACGCGGTCTCCATGATCTTCGCGCTGGTCTTCGACGAACTGGGCCAGTTGCTGGGCGACCAGGCGATCATCGCCGCTGGCCGGGCGCACGCGGACGAGGTGATGGACGCCTTCCTGCGGCCGGAGCAGCGGTTGCTCTACGAATACGTGCACCTGGACAACACGTTGATCGACACCCCCCAGGGTCGCGCCATCGTGCCCGGCCACGCCATCGAGTCCATGTGGTTCATGATCGAGATCTATCGGCGAGCCGGCCAGCCGGAGCGCATCCGCCAAGCCGTGGAGGCGATCCGCTGGCACCTGGAGCTGGGCTGGGACGACGAGTACGGCGGCATCGTCCACGCGCGCGACGCGGCCGGCGGCCAGCCCTGGTGGCGTTTCGCCGACGCCAAGCTGTGGTGGCCGCAGACCGAGGCGCTGACAGCCCTGCTGCTGGCCTACGAGCAAAGCCGCGAGCCGTGGTGCCTGGACTGGTTCGCCCGCGTCCATGACTACGCCTTCCACCACTACCCCGTAGCGCAGCACGGCGAGTGGACCCAGCGTCTCGACCGCCAAGGCCGTCCTTTCAGCGAGACCGTTGCCCTGCCGGTCAAGGATCCGTTTCACCTGCCGCGCGCGCTGATCTACTGTGTGGGCGCGCTGCAGCGGCTAACGGATGAAGATCGCTAGGCAGTTTAGGGATGATCCTATGCCATGCTATAATGCTTGCGCTGGTTCTGATGGCGTCGAGAGTTCTCGCTTGCGGTTGTGATGAGGTGAATGATGGTTCAAGTAACAATGCAACTGCCTGATCAATTGGCCTTTCGTATCATGCCGGTGCGTCAGTGGATGCCCGCGATTCTGGAGTTGAGTCTGGCCGGTTTGCGGACGCCCGCCAGCGAGACCGCCGCTGAGATCATCGATTTCTTGCTCTCCAGTCCATCCAGTGAGCAGATTAGGGCGTACCATGTCTCCAGCCGGGCCCAGTCTCGCTTGCAGCGCTTGCTGGCGTTGAACGAGGCGGGACTGCTGTCCGAAGCCGAGGCGAACGAACTGGACGAGTTGGAACGGATCGAGCACATTATGATCACGCTCAAGGCGCAAGCGACTCAGGCAAAAGCCAATGGCGACATCTGATCTATCCTCAGAGTTGCGCTTGCTGGTGACGCAGCGGGCTGGCCACCGCTGCGAATACTGCCTGCTGCCTGAGGCGGTCTCGTTGCACAGACACGAGCCTGATCACATCGTCCCACGCCAGCATGGGGGTGAAAGCTTGGCAACCAATCTGGCGCTGGCTTGTTTGCGCTGCAACCGACACAAGGGACCCAACGTTGGTTCGTTCGATCCGCTGACAGGCCAGTTGACCCCGTTCTTTGATCCCAGACGACAGCAGTGGGCAGAGCATTTTCGCTTGGAGCAGGCGGAGATCATACCATTGACGCCGGAAGCACGAGTAAAGGTCAGGATTCTCCGCTTGAACGACGCCGATCGCATGGCAGAGCGCCAGGCATTGCTGAATGTGGGGTTGTATCCGTGAGTTTCCCGCAGCCCAGCCGGCCCAATCTTCTGTTCTTGATCACCGACCAGCAACAGACCGCGACGGTGGCGCCGGGTTCGCCGTGTTTGACGCCGCACCTGGACGCGTTGGCGGCGCACGGGACGCAGTTCAGCCGCTGTTACGCGCCGAACCCCATCTGCTCGCCCAGCCGCGCCAGCCTCTTCACCGGCCTGCTGCCCCACAGCCACGGCATGGTGGACGTGACCCACGCGGTGCCGCCGTACCGGGCTGAGCTTCTGCCAGGACTGCCCATGTGGCCGCAGATGTTGCAAGCAGCCGGCTACCGCACCGCTTATTTCGGCAAGTGGCACGTGGAGCGCACGAACCGGCTGGAGCAGTTCGGCTTTGACGCCTACGACGTAGACCGTTACCACCAACTGCAAGGGTTGGTGGAGCGACCGGGGTCGATGCAACCTAGGGGCGTCGTGCGCCAGCCGGGCTACCGCGACTTTCTACTCTACGGGGTGGTGGACGAGCCGGTCAAAGCCACGCCGGAATGGACGCTCTATCAGGACGGTGTGCGTTTCCTGCGCCAGGCCGCCCGGCAGCCGGACCAGCCCTGGGCGCTGTTCCTCAGCAGCGAGGCGCCGCATGATCCCTACGTGGCCCCGCGCAGCTACTACGAACGCTACAACCCGGCCAGCCTGCCGCGGCCGGCCAGCTTCGACGACGACCTTGCGGGCCGGCCCGCCATCTACCGCCGCATTCAACGCGTTTGGCAGGGTCTGGACTGGGCGCAGGCGGCCGAGGCCACGACCTGTTACTATGCGCTCTGTTCGCTTTTGGACGACATGATCGGCGGCCTGCTGGCAGAGTTGACGGCACTGGACCTGGCCGAGAACACCGTCGTCGTCTTCACCTCCGACCACGGCGACTACCTGGGCGCGCACCGGCTCTTTCTGAAGGGAATTCCCGCTTTCGAGGAAGCCTATCGCGTGCCGTTGATCCTGGCCGGGCCGGGCATTCCGGCCGGCCGGCGGGTGGATCAGGTCGTCAGCCTGCTAGACCTGCCGCTGACGCTGACAGAACTGCTGCTGGGCCAGCACTTCAGCGGCGAAGGCCGGTCGCTGACGCCGCTGCTGGCCGGCCACGCTGCTGATTGGCCCAACGAAGCCTACGCCGAGATGCAGGGCCAGCGCTTCGCCTATCAACAGCGCATCGTGTGGCGCGAACGCTGGAAGTACGTCTTCAACACCTTCGACGAAGACGAGCTGTACGACCTGGCCTCGGACCCGCATGAGCTGCGCAACCTGGCCGCTGACCCCGGTCATCGATCGATGCTGGAGGCCATGGCCTGGCGCATGTGGCGCTGGGTGGCCGATACCGGCGACGACAACATGCTCCAGGCGCAGTACGGCATGTTCCGCTTTGCGCCTGTTGGGCCGGAAATGCGAGGCGTGAAACGTGAAACGTGATGAAGCGGCGCCGCTGGCGCTGGTCAATGGGCGCATCGTCCTGCCTGACCGGGTGGTCTACGGCCGGGCGCTGCTGATTGCCGATGGCACAATCGTCGCCGTGGCCGCGCTGGACGATCTGCCTGCGGACGTGGCCCGGCTGGACGTGGGCGGCCGGCTCGTCACGCCTGGCCTGATCGACATCCACATCCACGGCGCGCTGGGACACACCTTCAACGAGCCGGCGGCCGAGGCGTTTGCGACGATCACGGCCGAGAACCTGCGCCGCGGGGTCACGGCGCTGCTGGCCACCACCGCCACCGCGCCCATCGATGGCCTGGTGGCCTGCCTGGAGTTCGCCCGCGACTGGATGGCCGCGCCCCAGCCGGGCAGCCAGGTGCTGGGCGTTCACCTGGAGGGGCCCTACTTTCATCCCGCTCAGGCCGGCGCGCAGGACCCGGCCGCGCTGCGCACGCCCGACGACGGCTCTGCCGACCGCCTGCTGGCCCACGCCGGCGTGGTGCGCATGATGAGCTATGCGCCAGAGCTGCCGGGCGCGCTGGCGCTGACCGAGCGGCTGGCGAAGCTGGGCATCGTCCCCGCCGCCGGCCACAGCATGGCCAGCGACACGGACGTGGAGGCCGCCATGCAGGCCGGGCTGCGCCACATCATCCACGTCTGGAGCGCGCAGTCGACCACCGTGCGCGAAGGTCCATGGCGCAAACCGGGCCTGCTGGAGGCCTCGCTGGCCTTCGACGGCCTGACCGTGGAGATGATCGCCGACCACAAGCACCTGCCACGCACCCTGATGCGACTGGCCTACAAGGCTATCGGCCCCGACCGGCTGTGCATCGTCTCCGACGCCACTAGCGGCGCTGGCCTGCCCGATGGTAGCCGCTTCCGCATGGGCGGGCTGGAATACGAAGTCGAAGACGGCGTGGGAATGATGCTGGACCGCTCCTCCTTTGCCGGCAGCAGCACCCTGCTCAACCAGATGCTGCCCGTGCTCATCGATGTGGTGGGCATCCCGCCGGTCGAGGCTGTGCGCATAGCCACCCTCAACCCGGCGCGCGTCATCGGCGCGGACGATCGCAAGGGCAGCCTGGAGCCGGGCAAGGACGCCGATATCGCTATCTTCGACGACGATTTCACTGCGTGGCGTGTGATGATCGGCGGGCGGTTATCGGCGACCGATAAACGGTGATCGGTCGTCTGAGTCTCAGATGCAATCCACCTTTCGCCGCGGAGTAAGCACCCCCAGGTGCGGCTTGCGAGCGCATAACCCCACACGTAGACGTACTCCACTCCCCAATAACCGTAGAGCTGCGATCTGAGACGGTTTACCGATCACCGGTCACCAACTCTGGAGCAACCAATGACCCAATCCCCCATCCACCAAACCACCATCGACCAACTGCCCGTGCGCGTCTACGCCAGCAACGCGGCCATGGGCCAGGCCGCGGCCGCTGAGGCGGCGGTGGTGATCCAAGAGGCCATTGCCCAGCGTGGCGTGGCCAACGTGATCCTGGCCACAGGCAACTCGCAGCTCACATTTTTGCGCAGCCTACGCGAAAATCAGGATATTGCCTGGAACCACGTGCGCGTCTTCCATATGGATGAGTACGTGGGCCTTGACCCGCGCCACCCGGCCAGCTTTCCGCTCTTCCTGCGCCGCCATTTTCTGGACTACGTGGACGTGGGCGCGTTCTTCCCCGTGGCCGCGCCGGCTGAGGATACGGAAGCGGCCTGCCGGGCCTACGAGTCGCTGCTGCGCAACCATCCGGCCGACCTGTGCGCCTGCGGCATCGGCGAGAACGGCCATTTGGCCTTCAACGATCCGCCCTACGTCGACTTCGACGATCCTGTCTGGGTCAAGGTGGTGCAGCTCGACGAGCGCTCGCGGCGCCAGCAGGTGGGCGAGGGCCATTTCGCCACGCTGGACGAGGTGCCCACCCACGCCGTCACCCTGACCATCCCCGCGCTGCTGGCGGCGAAGACTGTGCTGTGCATCGTCCCCGAAGCGCGCAAGGCAGAGGCCGTCCAGGCCAGCCTGCGCGGCCCCATCATCGAGGACTGCCCAGCCTCCATCCTGCGCACGCAGCCACACGCGCGGCTTTATCTGGACCCCGATTCAGGTAGATTGGTA